>JBCCSU010000057.1:0-20793 GCA_039199635.1 Bacteroidota bacterium
AGGCCTGCCGCCTTCGCGTGCTGGACCGCAACGAGCGGAAGGCTCGGGAGATGGGTAACATCGCGCTTTCACTGGCATGCCTAGCCTATTGCTAAACTAGATGATAGAATGGGTAGGAATGGACTAAAACCTATTAACCAAGATATTCAGCGATTTTTTTTAGATAAGATCGGTTGGTATGATCAAAGAAATAGATGGTAATGATAAAATTTGTGAGCCTTAATTATTAAGACGGTTTTTAACTCAGCAAGTAATAAAGGGGATTAAGATGTACATTTTAATCGGATAAAAGCTGTTACCTACACTTAACGTCTGGCTAAATGTATCGTAACTAGATAATCTAATGAGTAATTATATTTCAATAGCCATATTAGTTTTTATTGCCAGCTTGTCAGCCTTTTCACAGCAGGCTACAAACAGAGTGGCGCTAGTAATTGGGGTGAAGGATTATGAATTTGTTAGTCCCTTATCAAATCCTCTTAATGATGCAATTGATGTATCTGCCGCCCTCAAAAAGCAGGGATTTACCGTCATTCAATTACTAAATCCTTCTACTAAGAGAGAGATTCAAGAGGGCGTTCTTCAGTATTATGATCTTATTGCTTCAAGTCAAAATACCTCCGGACTAATATACTATTCTGGCCACGGCCTGCAGGTAGATGGGAAGAATTATTTGATGCCCACAAGTTCTAATCCACGGATAAAAGCTGATTTAGATGATCAAGCGGTAAATATGACTTATATACTGCAAGCAATGGAACAGGCGGGAAACGGATTGAATATTTTTATTTTAGACGCATGTAGAAATAGTCCTTTTAGAAGCTTTAGTAGAAGCGTAAACCCTGGATTATCACAGGTGAACGCACCAAAAGGGTCGTACATTGTTTATGCCACGTCTCCCGGGTCGGTTGCCTCTGACGGGAACGGACGCAATGGACTTTTTACCGCTAAATTTTTGAAGTATGTTAAAAGAGAGAATATCTCACTAGAGAGTCTTTTCAAAAATGTGGCAAAGGAAGTACAGGAAGAATCTAACGGAGATCAAGTCCCTTGGATAAACTATAGCTATTTTGGTGACTTCTATTTCAACGTACCTCAAGAGCGTGCAAGAACTGAAAATCAAGAGATGCAGCCGAAAGATGCTCAAAAAGAAGTTTTTTATTCGAGGTCGCCGGCTAATGAGGGTCCTGATGAGCTAAATACGGAAACTCTATCGATAGAACAATCTCCTACCAAAAAAGAGGCTGATACTAACATTCCCAACTACTTAAGTTTTAACAACGAATATAGTAATGTAAAAAATAGAACTGCCATAATCAAAGAGCAAGAATGGTTGATCCGTAATCTGAATGTTTCTCTGTTTAGAAACGGAGATAAAATACCCCAAGCGCAGACGAATAGAGAATGGCGGTTGGCTAATAAAAATAAGCAACCGGCCTGGTGCTTCTATAAAAATGATTCGAGTAATGGCCAGAGCTATGGTAAACTTTATAACTGGTACGCTGTAAATGACCCAAGAGGATTAGCCCCTGAAGGTTGGCATATACCATCCTCAAATGAGTTTAGCACTTTAAAAGCAGAAGTAAGCGGAACCATTAATTCAGGAAAAGGATTTAAGTCAACATCTTACTGGAATAAATTTACAGGTAACAACAGCAGCGGGTTTACAGCATTACCATCCGGCTGGAGATTTCCGGACGGTAGTTTTGCTCAATTAGGTAAAGCGGCAGCCTGGTGGACCACCACCGAATCTAAAAACAATAAAGTCTGGTATGTTACCCTTTACGGTGGTATGGCCACATTTACAAAACAAAAAGGAGCGGGTTTTGCCGTACGTTGCATTCGCGATTAAAAATGTAAGCCCCTGAAACGAATAAGTTAACGATCATTTCAGAATACATCACAAAACCTACCATTTACTTTCTAAAACGCTTCGGCAAACGCAAAATACAATCCTGTAGTGCCGTCACCTATCCCGTAATCTATTCTGAGATTGGTTCTTTCCTTTTTATTGACCATTAACCTCAGTCCACCCCCAGCAGCCCATTTAAAATTCGATAAAGCTATGTCATCAAGAGCACTTCCTACTTCCCCGGCAGCTGCAAAAAGTACAAACCCAAGCCATTCATTAACTTGCCTCCGGCATTCTCCTTGAAGAGCAACTTGGTTTTTATCTCTATACCTACCGCGATAATACCCTCTCATGATCTGATCACCACCCATCAGTGCCAACTCTCTAAACGGCACGCTACCATTATTGAATTCTCCCAGAAATTGAGCAGCAAAAGCAGATTTCTCATTTATCATCCAATATCTACGGTAATCCATCCTGTAGCGCACAAAGTCCCTTTTACTTCCCAAAGCATCTGAGTGAAACGTACCAGACAGCTCCAGGAATTTCCCCTGCTGTGCGTTAAGCACATTATCTCTAGAATCGTAAACATATGAAAAACCCATACCGGAATAAATACCGGCATCAGACCTGATCTTTAGGGTATCTGAATCTATAAGTATTGAATTAGGGTTAAACTCAACATCAAAAACATTGATAAAACGATATTGCCCACCGACAAAGTGGTTTCTTTTCACCTGCTTCAAAAGCCGCTGTTGAAAAATAATCACCTGTGATCCTAACTCAGTTTCACTTTCATCATTTGAATCATTCCCTATACCATAATAGAGAATGGGAAAGTCGAAATAGCTTATTTCTCCAAAGAGGTTATATTTTTCATCCTTGGTGAAAATATTGTTGTTAATCTGTGCTATAATCTGGCCATTGACGGTGTAAGCAACTAATGACTGAATATTTGAGGATCTTGTATTTTCAGGCCTCCCAAGATTGAATATTCCTGATACCAGTGCCCCAAAGCCCAGTCCAGTTTCCGGAGTGCTAAATACAACAGGTAACGGAAGTATAGTTACATTTTTTACGCTTAATGTGTCTTGGGCATTAGTGATGAATGATAAGAAAATCAACCCAGCAAAAGTCGTTCTTACCATTCTTCAACACCTATCAGCAAAAGTAACCATGCCTCTTCTACTTTACTTTCGCTTAGCAAATTCTGTGCTGCCTTATGCCGTTCTTCGAGACTTAATTGAGTTAAAGAATTGATTTTCGAAAACCCCTCTACCCCACCTTTAGATGGTAATTTCTCTACATTGGCCAGCCGACCCAGATTATTTCCTGTGAGTATCTTACTTTCACGAACTTCTCGGGGCAGTTGGTCAACTCCAATCCCTTTAGTTGCAAGTGGTTTGGGGATTTCAAATATGGCGTCATGCTGAACCCTGGCGTAATAATTACCACCCATTCTAGCTACGGCATCCAGCTTAAACGGATCAATTTTTTCAGAATCATCCAGAATGTCATCATTGACACGGATCAATAGTACTTCACAAATCACTAGATTACCCGCACCTCCCTCATCTCCCAGACTATTTACTTCTACTACTTTACATTCAAAAGCAATAGGAGCTTCTTTAACGTAAGGTGGTTTGACGCAAGTGGATACAGCCTCAGTCAGCCCTGATTTGATGAATTCATTGACACCTTTATCATATTCCGTACTGGCTAGTGACATCTGCTCTACCATATCATAATTCACCATATTTATGGTTACCTCAGGCACTTCCAATACATTTTCCA
This sequence comes from Bacteroidota bacterium, assembly GCA_039199635.1. GTDB lineage: Bacteria > Bacteroidota > Bacteroidia > Cytophagales > Cyclobacteriaceae > Fulvivirga. Next base: position 3,647 of record JBCCSU010000057.1, read on the forward strand.
GGCTATGCTTTTGAGTATTATTTCTAGCCCTACTCGCCGGTGAAAAAATCAAAATTGGCGGATTAGCGCTAAAAACATTGAAGTAGCTAAATGGACTTAAATTCACCTTTCCGCTTAGATCAATAGTGCTGGCAAAAGCTATTGGCCTGGGAACCACAGCCCCAAGTAAATAAGCGTGCAGCTGTTTAACGGATACTTCTTTGGGATCTATAACCATATCAATCCGCAGGTAGAACTTTGGTACTCACTTCTCCAAATCCAATGCGTATACCTTCTCTAGTAGCGTGTCCTTTCATCGTTACGGTATCACCATCCTCAACGAACTTGCGTTCAGTACCGTCGCTCAATTTTAACGGTTTAGTACCTTTCCAGGCTAACTCCAGCATGGAGCCATAGGAATTCTCAGTAGGCCCACTTATAGTTCCTGATGCATACATATCAGCAACCTGAATATTACAACCATTTACGGCATGATGAGCCAGCTGCTGATTTACATTCCAATACATATGTTTAAAATTACTTTTGGAGATCAAGTTATTTTCACCGCCTTCGGGTTTTAAGTATACTTCCAAATCAATATCAAAGTTCTTTTCTCCTTGATATTCAAGGTATGGTAATACGGTAGGATCTTGTTTGGGTCCTGCTACTTTGAAGGGCTCCAAAGCGTCCATAGTTACGATCCATGGTGATATTGACGAGGCAAAACTCTTGGCCAGGAATGGTCCAAGAGGAACATATTCCCAAACTTGAATATCTCGGGCGGACCAGTCGTTAAACAGAACAAATCCGAAAATATAGTCTTCAGCCTCATCCGTAGCTATTCTATTGCCTAAAGTATTCTCCTTGCAGGTCACAAAGGCCATTTCCAATTCGAAATCCAAACGTTTTGTAGGGCCGAATGAGGGTATATCAGCATCAGGTGCTTTTGTCTGTCCGCAAGGCCTTTTTATACTCACTCCGGAAGGTATGATGGATGAAGCTCTGCCGTGGTACCCTACAGGAATATGCTTCCAATTGGGTAATAATGCATTTTCCGGATCTCGAAACATTTTACCCACGTTAGTAGCGTGCTCAATACTTGAGTAGAAATCCGTGTAGTTAGCTACCTGGATAGGCATTAACATTTTGACTTCATCTTGTGGAATAAGCGCGATTTCTTTAGCGGCTAGATTATCTCTTAACTCATCATTATCAGAGCGTAATAATTCGGAAACACGATTTCTAACGTTACGTGTCACCGCTTTACCTAAGCCTATAAATGAGGTCAGGCACGATTGGTTGAATATTCCAGGTGGAAGTTTTAGACCGTCAAGAAAGCCATTTTCATGTAGATAAGTAAGGTCTAACACATAGCTACCAATCGCCACTCCGGCAGCAGCCTCCAGATAGTCTGTTTTAAAAACGCCAAAAGGTAAATTTTGGATAGGAAAGTCAGAGTGTTGCTCTACCTCTACCCAGGATTTTAACGAAGGATCATTGGCTTTTAACATAAGAATCTGATTAGGTTCTATTATATTTCAATGTTACGCATTTTAACACTTTATCACTTTTAAAAATTGATGACTCCAACCTTTAAAATTCTATTCTTCTAAATCACCTTAAGGTATAACATTTACTAGTTTTGCAGCTTAATTTTTGATTCACAGCATCGGCATGTCACTTTCCACTAAATACGACCCTAGTTCAGTAGAAGACAAATGGTATAAGCATTGGCTGGGTAAAGGATATTTTCATTCAAAACCTCACCCAAATAAGGAAGCCTATTCCATCATCATACCTCCACCTAATGTAACTGGTGTGCTGCATATGGGGCATATGCTCAATAATACCATTCAGGATGTGCTGATTAGAAAAGCAAGAATGGAGGGCAAAGAGGCCTGTTGGGTTCCTGGCACGGATCACGCTTCTATTGCTACAGAGGCCAAGGTAGTGAAGATGTTACGGGAAAAAGGAATAAAGAAAAGTGACCTTTCCCGAGAGGAATTCCTAAAACACGCCTGGGAGTGGAAAGAAAAATATGGCGGCATTATTTTAGAGCAGCTTAAAAAATTAGGGGCATCGTGTGACTGGGAACGTACGTCTTTTACCATGGACGATCATTACTACAATGCCGTCATTAAAGTATTCGTAGACTTATACAATAAGGGCTATCTCTACCGCGGTTTACGCATGGTAAACTGGGATGTAGAGGCACAAACCACGGTTTCTAATGAAGAGGTATTATATCGTGAAGGTGGTGAAGTATCAAAGCTATATTCTGTTAAGTATCAGATCAAAGGAGAGGATGCTCATGTGGTTATTGCTACCCAACGGCCGGAGACTATTATGGGCGATACTGCCATTGCGGTAAATCCCAATGATGATCGATTTAGGCACTTAATAGGCAAAAAAGCGCTAGTTCCTTTTATTAATAGAGAAATTCCCATTATCGGGGATGAATATGTGGAGCTTGACTTTGGCACGGGATGCTTAAAGGTTACTCCGGCTCATGATCCTAACGATTATGAGATAGGTCAACGACACAACCTGGAAGTCATCGATACCATCAATTTGGACGGTACACTGAACGAAAAGTGTGAAGTTCCTGCCTATGTAGGCAGAGATCGTTTTGACATTAGAAAACAGATTATAAAAGACCTGAAAGCCGCTGAATTACTGGTGGGTGAGGAAGACTTCAACACCAGAATAGGTAGGTCAGAGCGTACGGACAGCGTAATAGAACCTAAGTTATCCTTACAGTGGTTTATCAAAATGAAAGACATCTCCAAAAAGGCCCATCAAGCGGTTATGGATGATGAAGTACTTTTACATCCGGCAAAATTTAAAAATACCTACAACCACTGGATGGAAAATGTGCGCGATTGGTGTATTTCCAGACAGCTCTGGTGGGGGCAGCGTATTCCGGCCTATTATTTTGGTGAAGGTGAGAATGATTATGTAGTGGCTGAGACCAGGGAGGAAGCACTCGCCTTGGCGCAGTCAAAAAGTGGTAACTCCGAATTATCGACTGAAGATCTAAAACAAGATGAAGATGTGCTTGACACTTGGGCTTCATCGTGGTTGTTTCCTTTAGAAGTTTTTAGAGGCTTTGGTGCAAATTCATTTGGAAATGGCAAGATCACACCCGGTAAGAATAAGGAGCTAGATTACTATTACCCTACCTCTACATTGGTGACTGCTCCTGAAATACTCTTTTTTTGGGTAGCTCGTATGATTATAGCCGGATATGAGTATACCGGTAAAAAACCGTTTAAAGATGTTTATCTCACCGGTATAGTACGAGACAAACAGCGCAGAAAAATGTCTAAACAATTAGGCAACTCGCCTGATCCATTGGACCTAATTGCGCAGTATGGCGCAGATGCAGTACGTACCGGTATGCTGTTTAGCTCACCTGCTGGAAACGACCTGCTCTATGATGAAAAACTGATAGAGCAAGGGAGAAACTTCGGAAACAAAATTTGGAATGCTTTTAGACTGGTTCAAGGCTGGACAATTGACCATTCAATATCTGGTGAGAAAAATAAGGTATCAATCGAATGGTTTGAGTCTAAATTCAACAAAACCTTGGCTGAAGTAGAAGATCACTTTTCTAAGTTCCGCATGAGTGATGCGCTTATGAGTACCTACAAGTTAGTTTGGGGAGACTTTTGTTCATGGTACCTTGAAATGGTAAAGCCCGATTATCAAAAGCCGATCGATCCTGAGACAAAAGACGCTACTATCCGCTTTTTTGAAAAAATATTGAAGCTCTTACATCCTTTTATGCCGTTTATTACGGAAGAACTCTTCCATGCTCTAAATAATCGATCTGACGATGAGGATCTAATAATAGCTCAATGGCCTAAAGCAGAAAGCCATTCAAATGACTTACTGGATGAGGCTGAGTTCGCCTTTGAAATTATAAGCAACGTCCGAAATATTAGAAATGCAAAACAGATTGGCCAAAAGGACGAGCTTGAACTAAAGGTGAAAACAACCGACTTTGATAAATTCTCAAACTTTTCACATATAATCAAAAAACTCTGTTACCTCTCTAATTTTAGTAAAACAGAGGAGAAAATAGAAAGTAGCTCCGGTTTTGTTTTAAGAGGAGATGAGTTTTTTATTCCCTTAGCGGGAGCAATTGATATCAGTAAAGAGCGAGAAGAATTAGAAAAAGAACTCGCTTACACCAGGGGTTTTCTGAAGAGTGTTGAGAAAAAGCTTAGTAATGAGCGCTTTATAAATAATGCTCCGGAAAAGGTAGTAGCCATGGAAAAAAAGAAAATGGAGGATGCCAAAGCGAAGATCAAGGCTTTAGAAGAAAGATTGGCAAGGATCGCTAGATAAGACCTTAACGTTTAACGTTACTTGAAAATTGTTATGGTGTCAGTACTGGTAATGTCATCCTTATTATCCTTGACAGGTTCAGCATCGGATAATTTACTAAACAAATTATACGCGGACTTTTGAAGTTAAGTCTTGGTCAATTTTAGTTCATTTTCAAAAATTTCTGGAAAATTTGAGAAATGACATGTCTCTTTCTCGTGCAGCTTGCTCTACTGAGTCAACAATATGCTTTTAAACGGTTTGTAAGTTTTGTTTTCATCAAAAAGTAACACATGCCTTATATAGAATAAGTATTTAAGGCAAAAAGGTTATATACAAATCCAATGGTAATCAAAACCTAGCCGCCATTAACAATCCTAGATCCTTACACTTCATACCGAATTTACGCGCAATGTGCTGATTGGTAAGACTTCCTTTATAAGTATAAACACCTTTCATAAACCAATTGTGCGAGAATATCATCTCTTCAATACCACCTTCTTCCGCTGCCCTAAGAATAGTGGGAGTAAAAATATTGCTTAAAGCAGTAGTGGCGGTCAGCGCCACACGAGATGCCACATTTGGCACTCCATAATGAATAACACCGTACTTACTAAATGTAGGCTTATTCAAAGAGGTCAGTTCAGAGGTTTCTATGCAGCCTCCCTGGTCAATACTAAGATCTATGATCACAGAATCCATCTTCATTTCAGCGACCATTTCTTCACTCACCACGTGTCTATTTCGGCCTTTTTCAGCTCTTAAAGCGCCTATTACTACATCGGCTTGTTTTAGTGATTCTGCTAACGTAGCTGTGTCAATGGTGGAAGTATATACCTGAGTGCCCAAGGCTTGTTTTATCCTTCTTAACTTGTAAATGTGATTATCAAATATTTGAATGTCTGCCCCTAATCCTATTCCCGCTCGTGCGGCATATTCCGCTACAGTACCCGCCCCGATAATAACAACTTTTGTGGGTGGTACCCCAGTAATACCGCCTAAGATCACGCCCTTACCTCCATTTACAGCACTTAAACACTCTGAGGCTATGGACATAACCGTATTCCCGGCTATTTCACTCATCGCCCTGATAATAGGCATCCCACCTACTTTATCTTCTATAAATTCATAAGCCAAAGCAATGATGCTCTTCTTATTTAAGGCCTTAATATAATCAGGCGCTTGATTGCCTATTTGTAAAGCGGAAATTAAAGATTGGCCCGGCTTCATTAAATCAATTTCCTCCATAGTAGGAGGTTCAATTTTAAGGATTACATCGGCTTTATAAACTTCCTCAGGGCTGTAGACAATTTTAGCACCCGCATCGCTGTAATCTTTATCGGAAAATTTGGAGCCATCACCCGCCTTTGTTTCTACCCATATTTCATGTCCATTATTTACCAATAAGCGAACTGACTCCGGAGTTAATGTGATCCTCCGCTCTTGCATAGAGATCTCATTAGGTAAACCAAGAAAAAAGGAGTGCTTATCTTGACTTACAGGCATAAGCTTCTCCTGAGTGTAAAGCCCTGATTCTTGGGCTAATTTTGCAAATCCAGACTGTTTCTTAGCCATTTTTAATTAAATCAATTAACCTTTCCTCAGTGCCTGTAATCTGAATATTTACCTCTAAATGCCTTTCTGGAATGAGCGATTGGATTTTTGAGGGCCATTCAATAAAGTTATAATTACCGGAATAGAAATAGTCATTTATACCTATGTCTATTGCCTCTTCCTCATCTTTAATTCTGTAAAAATCGAAGTGATAGATCGTCTGTAGATCTTCAGTGAGATATTCATTGACTATTGAAAAAGTAGGACTACTAACGTGATCCTGTACGCCAAGTTGATCACAAATAGCACTGATCAGTGTGGTTTTTCCAGCTCCCATTTCACCTTTAAATAGCCAGGTAAGATGTTCATCCGCAAAAGAAATAATCTCACCTGCTACAGCTTTAATCTTCTCTATATTCTCGCAAGTAATTTGTTTAAAGTGCGGTGCACTATTGGCCATATTTCGAATTTAGTGAAATTATGGGAATTATCATTTCCTCCATTGACACCCCGCCATGCTGAAAGGTATCCTTGTAGTAGTTCACGTAATAATTATAATTGTTAGGATAGGCAAAAAACTGATCCTCTGCTGCAAAAGCGTAGGTGGTGGATACATTTAGTTTAGGTAGATGCATTTTCTCCGGCCTTAATAACTCTACAATCTTATCTGAAGGATCGTAGCCTAAGTTCTTTCCCTGCTTGTATCGCAAGTTCGTATTCGTATTTCTATCCCCTACAATTTTAAAAGGTTTCTGCACTCTTATGGTTCCGTGATCGGTAGTGATAATAAGTTTAGAGCCTGACTGCGCTATGGCCTGTATAGCATCAATTAAGGGGGAATGCTCGATCCAGGATTTGGTTATAGAACGGTAGGCCGCTTCATCTGGAGCTAACTCCCGGATCATAGCGGTATCCGTACGCGCGTGAGACAGCATATCCACAAAATTATAGACGATCACATTCAGCTCATTGCTGGCCATATTTCTGATTCTATCTACGAGTTGCTTACCTTCTGAGGTTCTTTTAATCTTATGGTAGGTGAGTCTAATATCCATATTTAAACGGATTAACTGCTTTTCAATAAACTCTTTTTCAAAATTATTCTTTCCTTCATCAGAGTCTTCACCAACCCAAAGGTCAGGATACTTTTGAGCCATTTCATCGGGCAATAAACCTGAAAAGATGGAATTCCTGGCATATGCAGTAGTAGTGGGAAGGATAGAGTAGTAACTCTCTTCTTCGGCTACGTTAAAATGTTCTTGAATGGCAGGCTCAATTACCTTCCACTGGTCATACCGTAAGTTATCAATCACCAAAAAGAAAACAGATTTACCTCCTTTTTCAATCTCAGGGAAAACCTTATTACGCATAAGTTGATGGCTAAGTATGGGCCTGTTAGCATTAGGATCATTGAGCCAGTCTTCATAGTTATCTCTTATAAATCTGGTGAACTGTTTATTGGCCTCCTCTTTTTGCATATCAAAAACTTCGCCCATGCTCCTATTATCGGTCTCATCAATCTCCAGCTCCCAAAACACCAACTTCTTATATACTTCAGCCCACTCCGCATGATCCAGATCATCTTGAAAAGCCATGCTGATATTCATAAAATTCTGCTGGTAGCTTTGATTCGTTTTTTCCGATATCAGACGTTTGTTATCGAGAATCTTTTTTACGGAAAGTAAGATTTGACTTGGGTTTAATGGCTTGATTAGATAATCCGCAATTTTAGCACCAATAGCCTCTTCCATGATATGCTCCTCCTCATTCTTGGTGATCATCACAACGGGCAGATTAGGCCGTGCCGCTTTGATATGTGTAAGGGCCTCCAAACCAGACATCCCCGGCATATTCTCATCTAGAAAAACTACATCAAAATGCTGCTCCTCGCACATTTCTATCGCATCCGTTCCACTGTTCACCGGCGTTACATCATACCCTTTGTTTTCCAGAAAAAGTATATGCGGCTTCAGTAAATCGATCTCATCGTCCGCCCATAAAATGTTATATCTTTGCATATCGTCTAATATGAATAAAAAATTTCCAATTCCTCAATGGCTAACACAATAATCATCCCTTTAGATTGAATAAAAAGAAAATTTTTAATGATCCGGTATATGGGTTCATCAATATTCAAAGCGAGATCATTTTTGATATTATTGAAGACCCCATTTTTCAGCGCCTCCGAAGAATTAAGCAGTTAGGCTTAACTGATCTGATATACCCGGGAGCGTTACACACCCGCTTTCATCATGCCATAGGTGCCATGCATCTGATGTCAAAAGCTATCAATTCATTGAGATCTAAAGGAATAGAGATCTCAGAGCAAGAATCCGAAGCTTTGCAACTGGCCATTTTACTTCATGATGTTGGTCATGGGCCTTTCTCTCATGCCTTAGAGTTCAGTTTGCTGCATAATGTAAATCATGAAAGTCTCTCCTTCCTTCTCATGAAGACTTTAAACGGAAAATATCGGGGTGTTCTGGACTTATCTTTGAAGATATTTCAAAACACTTACGAGCGAAAGTTTTTCCACCAGCTTGTCTCCAGCCAATTGGATATGGACCGGCTGGACTATTTGAAGCGTGATAGCTTCTTCACGGGAGTTTCAGAGGGTGCCATTGGCTTGGAAAGGATCATTAGCATGCTAAATGTGGTCGATGATCAGATTGTAGTGGAAGAAAAAGGGCTTTACAGCATAGAGAACTTTCTGAATGCGCGCAGACTGATGTATTGGCAAGTTTACTTACACAAAACATCTGTAAGTGCGGAAAAAATGCTGATTAATACCATTCTGAGAGCCAAAGAACTACGAAGTACAGGAAAACCGATTGCCGCTACCCCTGAACTTGACCTCTTCTTAAGCCATCGCATAGATCTGGAAATTTTTCAGGCCCAACCTACTTTACTGGATGCGTATGCTAAACTTGACGACTATGATATATGGGGTGCTATTAAACACTGGCAGCATAGCGATGATATTATATTAAGTAGGTTAAGCCAGGCTCTACTTTTTAGAAAGCTTTTTAGAATACAATTATCTAATCAACCGCTTGAAAAACAGAAAATAGAAAGAATTAGAAACGCCGTCTCCAGGGAATATAGCTTATTAAAATCAGATAGCAGATTTTTATTTTCTTACGGGGAAGTAACTAATAAGGCCTACATCGGTGAGGGTCAATCCATTAACATTCTGAGGAAAAGCGGACAGGTCATAGACATAGCAGAGGCGGCTGACCTACCTAACATTAAGGCCATGAGCAAAATTGTACGAAAACATTATCTATGCTATCCCAAAAATGTATATTTGCCGCAATCCGAATAAATTCAATCACTTTTCATGGAGTTTACCGCCGATCAAATTGCTTCCCTTTTAAATGGAGAGATAAAGGGAAATGGCAATGTTGCTATCAACATGTTGGGTAAAATCCAGGATGCCACTTCAGGACAAGTATCCTTTCTTTCTAACCCGAAATATGAAAATTTTGTCTACGAAACACAGGCCAGTGCGGTAATCGTCAATAAGGATTTCGAACCTAAAAAAGAGGTGAGCGCAACTTTAATCTTCGTGGAAGATGCTTATTCAAGTTTTACGGTTCTTTTAGAAGAGTACTACAAATTTATAAGCTTTCAAAAAAGTGGTATAGAGGAGCCATCGTTCATCAGTGAAGACTCTACGTACGGTAGCGATGTATATCGTGGTGCATTCTCATATATAGGTAGCGGGGTACAGATTGGTAACAATGTGAAAATTTACCCCCATGCTTACGTGGGCGATAACTGCGAAATCGGAGATAATTCAATCATTCATTCAGGCGCTCGGCTGTATGCCGGCACTGAAGTAGGTCATTTTTGTGTGATCCATTCGGGTGCTGTGTTGGGGAGCGCAGGTTTTGGTTTTGCACCGCAGGATGACGGGTCGTACAAAACTATCCCGCAGATGGGCAATGTGATTATAGGTAATAACGTAGATATTGGTTCAAATACCGTCATCGATTGTGCTACATTTCATGGTGATTCTACAAAAATTTCCGATGGTGTAAAGCTCGATAATCTAATTCAAATTGCGCATAACGTAAGCATTGCGGATAACACGGTAATAGCAGCACAAACCGGGATAAGTGGTTCAACCAGTATAGGAAAAAATGCCATCATAGGGGGTCAAGTAGGCATAGCCGGACATTTAACCTTCGGTGATAATATTGGTATAGGAGCGCAAGCAGGAGTAGGAAAATCCAAACCTAATGGAAATGTAAAATTAATGGGAAGCCCCGCATTTGATCTACTGGCTTACCACAAGTCTTACGCCTTATTTAAGAATCTCCCTGATTTGAGTAAGCGCCTGAAACAACTTGAAGAAAAAGTTCTAAATTTGCCGACATTTCAAGAAAGCAAATGACGATTTAGCTGGTAAAGAGCCAGGGTAACTCACAATGGAAATCAAACAACATACTATTAAAAAGTCGGTAACGCTGTCGGGTGTCGGCCTGCACACTGGAGTACAAGCGAATATGACTTTTCTCCCTGCTAAACCAGGTCATGGCATCAAATTTCAACGTGTAGATCTAGAAGGAGAACCTGTTGTAGACGCTGATGTCGATAACGTAGTAGACTTATCGAGAGGAACAACCATAGAGCAAGGAGAGGCACGAGTAAATACTGTGGAACATACCCTGGCCGCTTTAGTGGGGCTCGAAATTGATAATGTCCTCATCCAACTGGACGGACCGGAGCCTCCGATAATGGATGGTAGCTCTATCCAGTTTGTAAATATTTTGAAAGAAGCAGGGACGGAGGAACAAAATGCCCTAAGAGATTTCTTCGAAGTGCCTGATGGCCTATTTTATAAAGAGCCCGCACGTGATGTGGAAATCGCCGCACTCCCGCTGGATGACTACAGGATAACCGTTATGGTAGATTACAATTCACCGGTATTGGGGAGCCAGCACGCGTCACTAACTAATATTAATCAGTTTGAGAAGGAAATAGCCTCATGTAGAACATTCTGTTTTTTGCATGAGCTCGAAATGCTCCATAAAAACAACCTGATCAAAGGAGGTGATTTAAATAACGCCATAGTAGTGGTGGATAGAGTGGTAGAAGAGCATGAGCTGGATAGTATTGCTGCTCTCTTTAATAAACCTAAGGTAGAAGTTAAGAAAGAGGGTATTTTAAATAACGTAGAGCTCCGGTACAGAAATGAACCGGCAAGACATAAATTACTAGATGTAATGGGTGACCTGGCTTTAGCCGGACGCCCCCTAAAAGCGCAGATCTTAGCTGCCCGTCCGGGACATGCCGCCAATGTAGCTTTTGCTAAAAAATTAAAGAAGGCTATGCAGGCGGAATCAAGGCATAATGTGCCCAAATACAACCCAAATCTGCCCCCGGTACTTGACATTAATCAGATCATTAACATTCTGCCTCATAGGTATCCGTTTCTGCTCATAGATAAAATTATCCACCTTGACGAGGAGAGTGTTTCCGGAGTTAAGAATGTAACACTGAATGAAAATTTTTTTCAAGGACATTTCCCTGGCAATCCAGTGATGCCCGGTGTACTGCAAGTTGAAGCTATGACTCAGATTGGCGGTATTTTGGTACTGAATACGGTACCCGATCCTGAAAATTACTGGACCTACTTCTTGGGTATAGAGAATTTCAGATTTCGCAAAATGGTGTTACCCGGAGATACTATGGTTATTAAATGTGATCTACTTGCGCCCATTAAAAGAGGAATAGCCAAAATGGCAGGAAGAGCTTACGTGGGCAACACCCTTGTTTGTGAAGGTACAATGATGGCCAGCATAGTAAGAAAAGACACATGAACCAACCTTTAGCCTACATACACCCGCAAGCCAAGATAGCCAGAAACGTAGTTATAGAACCTTTTGCTGTTATCCACGCCAATGTAACTATTGATGAAGGCACTTGGGTAGGGCCTAACGTAACCATTTTTGAGGGTGCTCGTATCGGAAAAAATGTAAAGATCTATCCGGGCGCCTCTATTTCTTCAGTCCCTCAGGATTTGAAATACAAAGGAGAAGAAACGGAGACTTTCATTGGTGATAATACGGTGATTCGAGAATACGTGACCGTCAGTCGTGGCACGGATGATAAATTTAAGACATCCATCGGAAATAATTGCCTGTTGATGGCCTACGTACATGTAGCTCATGATTGTGAAATAGGAAACAACTGCATTCTGGTAAATTCTGTACAGTTGGCCGGCCATGTAACTATTGATGATCACGCTATAATAGGGGGATCCAGTGCCATTCATCAATTTGTTAAGGTAGGTGCACATGTTATGGTATCCGGAGGATCATTGGTGAGGAAAGATGTGCCGCCTTATACAAAAGCCGCTCGAGAACCGTTGACCTACTGTGGTATTAATTCGATTGGCTTGAGAAGACGCGGCTTTTCGTCAGAGAAAATAAATGAGATACAGGAAGTTTATCGTTATCTCTTTCTAAAAGGATTAAATAACTCAAAAGCCGTTGATCTTGTGGAGCTGGAATTATCACCATCGAAAGAACGAGATGAGATCATCAATTTTATCCGCAACTCCGATAGAGGCGTGATGAAAGGCTACTCCTATTAGTAAAACCTTCCTATGGTTGACATTAAACTCGATAACTTGAGTAAGAAGTTCAATCGTGAAATTGTTTTCAAAGAGCTTAATTATCATTTTGAACAGGGCCAGTGCTATGCCATTACAGGATCGAATGGCAGCGGTAAATCTACACTACTTAAAACCATTACCGGGTTTTCACTACCTTCCAGCGGTAGTGTAGATTACTATATAAATAATCAGATTATTCAGCCGGATGATATCTACAGATACATCTCAATTGCTACGCCTTACATGGAATTGATCAAAAGCCTCACCCTAGTGGAATTACTTACCTACCATTCTAAATTTAAGGCGTTTAGAGATAAACTTACCGTAAAAGAAGTAATCCGGAAGATGAACCTAATAGAAGCCAGTAATAAAATGATCAAAAACTTCTCTTCAGGTATGAGTCAGCGATTAAAGCTAGGATTGGCTTTCTTTTCTGATGCCTCCATAACGTTTCTTGATGAACCTACCACGAATCTTGATAAAAACGGATGTGAATGGTACCAAAATGAGCTAAATGATATTATGAACCGCTTGGTTCTTATTGCTTCTAATCAAAGTGAAGAATATCAATTAAGTCAGCATAGACTAAAACTCAACAGTTTTAAATAGAACTGCGGTTACTTATTTGTTTGAATTAATATTAGAAGTAAAGAAATCAATTCTGTGAAGGAAAATAGCAGTTTAATTAGTTAATTGCTATCTTGCACCCTCAGAAGAGAAAATAATTTTAAAATGAAGAAAATATCTTATTTATTGAGCTTGGTAGTTTTGGTTGGAGTTTTAGCCATGTCCGGTTGTGGGGATGATGGTGGAGATAGTCTAACCGTAGAACAACAGCAGCGCCAATTTTTAGAGGGTACGTGGTCCGTGAGTTCAAGTAACGATGTATCTTTAGGAGGTAACACAGGTACAACTGGTGATTGGTCTAATTTCACCATTCAATTCCAATCAAATGGCAATGTTCTGGTAAACGGAGAATCTACTGAAGTAGATGTTTTTGATGTTAGTACTTATATGATTAGTGGTACTCAGGTTAATACTTTTACCGTTACGTTCGATGGAGCAGATGATGTTACTGTGTTAAGAGGTGATACAGATAATAATATGCAGTTGTCATTTACTAAAAATGATGAAAACCCTTTAGGAGGTAAAAAATCCAGCATCTCCGGTCAGTGGATTTTTAATTTATCAAAGTGAGATAATACTTTATCTAAATATTTTATGAAAAGCCGGTTTAGTGCCGGCTTTTTTTATTTCATCTGAATTACAGTTATTCCTGCTCCGCCTCTTTCCACATGCTCGTCCTTCATAGAAGCAATAAAAGCGGCATCTCTTAAGTGTTCGCGGATAATCTTTCTAAGAATGCCATCCCCCTTACCGTGCAGAATACGAACCTCATTTCGTCCGAATAATACGGCATTATCCATAAAGCTATCTACGATAGAAAATACCTCCTCTGCACGTTTGCCCCTTACATCCAGCGTAGAACTAAATTCGGAAAGTTGTTGATTTAGGTTAATACCGGTAGAAATCTGTCTTTTGATTGTTTTTGAAACTTTTTTAGATACTTTTTCCAATCGATTCATGTTAATCGTTGATTTCAAATCTCCAAATTGCACTTCTGCACCTTTTCCTCGTATTGAAATCACCTCTCCTACTACCTCTTGCCCTATTACACGAACAGAATCGCCTATTCCAACAGCCTCTTCCAGTACCTTAGGTTCTCTTTCCTCTTGAACGGTTACCTTATCTTTCAGTCCGGCTAGTCGCTGACGCGCCTTTTTGGTCTCAGACTTTTGGGCCTTATTCTCTTTAATATGACGGATCGTTTTTTCTATTTCACGGTTAGTGTTCTTTAGTAACGATTCCGCTTCTTGCTTCGCCTTATTGATGATTTTCTTTTTATTGGATTCTATTTCATCAACCAGCTTTGAGTATTTAGATTCAAGTAGTTCTACCTTTTTCTCTTGGATTTTAAGGGCCTTTTCACGCTCAAGTGTTTTTTGCTTTTGCCGCTCTAAACGTGTTAAAAGTTTATCTAAGTCTATGGTTTGATCTCCTATAAGTTCTTTAGCATTATTGATAACTAAGTGGGACACTCCTATCTTCTGGGCTATTTCCAACGAAAATGAACTGCCGGGTTTACCTATTTCTAGCTCGTAAAGTGGCTTTAAGTTAACCATGTCATACTTCATAGCACCATTCACCAGTCCCGGCGTTTCCTCAGCATAACTTTTGATATTTCCATAATGGGTGGTAATTACCCCAAAGACCTGCTTTTCTGTCAATTCTCTAAGTATAGCCTGAGCAATCGCACCACCGAACTGTGGATCAGTGCCGGTGCCAAATTCATCGATGAGCACAAGCGTTTTCGAACGCCCATTTTTCATAAAGTGCTTCATATTGCTCAAATGAGAGCTGTAGGTGCTGAGGTCATTTTCAATAGACTGCTCATCGCCGATATCAATAAAGATATCATCAAAAAAGCCAAACTCGGATGATTCTAAAACCGGTACTAGCAAACCACACTGTAACATCAGCTGAAGTAGGCCCACCGTTTTGAGACAAACGGATTTTCCACCTGCATTAGGACCTGAAATAATCAATATCTGCTGCTCACCATTCAGGTGAATATTTAGCGGCACTACTGCTTTACCATTACTCTTATGTGCCCTATGTAACAATGGATGTTTTGCCTGTATCCAATTGATGGACGCACCATCTACAAGCTCAGGCAAAAACGAATCAAGCTCTACAGCTAAGCGGGCCTTGGCTTGTATAAAATCAATAAATGAAAGGAACTTATATGCTTCACGAATAGCAGGCAAATCTGATCTCAATGCATTAGCCAAAGAAGTTAAGATCTTTACTACTTCACGCTTTTCAGCATATTCTAATTCCCGAAGCTCATTATTTCCCTCAAGTGCCGAGGCTGGCTCCAGGAAAACAGTCTGACCCGTAGATGACTCATCGTGGACAAATCCCTTGATTCTCTTTTTGTACTCAGCCGATAGGGGTATCACCATTCTTCCATCGCGAACGGTCATTGAAGCCCCTTCAGGGATAAAGCCCGACTTTAAAGCAGCATCAAATTCGGTTTGTAGCACTTTACGCACCTGACGATGTTTTTGCCCAATACTCTTTCTGATTTTATTTAATTCCGGTGACGCAGCATCCTTTACTTTGTTATCATCATCAATTTTAGCATCAATTTGATCGATAAGATCATATGGCACAGCATCCGGCTTAGCTAATGTATTTAAAAAAGGAAATTCATCTTTTTTAGCATCAAAAAATCGAACTACGCCTTTAACTGTAGCAAGCGACTTACTTATCTCTTTAAACTGACTCTCTTGCAAGAAGGTACCTTCTACCTTTACGTGATCTAGGTAAGGCCTGACATCCAAATAATGATTAGCCGGAAAAGACTCTCCGGCGGTTAGAATATCCTTAAACTCAGCGGTTTGATTTAATAATTTACTGACTAACTCTTTATTATTGGAGAAACGCATTTTATCTACTTGTTCTGCTCCAAGCTTACTTCTGCATCTGGCCCGTAGAAGCTCCAATACCTGATCAAAACCCAGTTTTTGAAATATATCTTTGGGATAAAGCACAGTTAAGATCCTACCAGTTTTGAGGGTTCCACATTAATAGAATCTTCCTTATTCTCTTCAATAGCGTCTTCGTTTTCTTTCTTTAGCTCATCTAACCGTTTTTCCAATAGAGTTAAGCTGTCTAATACAGTTTCATAGATACTCTCTAATTTTAACGGATGATCGTAGTAGTATCTAAGGGAATTGGTATAAATTGAGTCCGTGAGTGCATATGTATCTAATATTTTATCCTCATAAACATCAAAAATAATAAGCGCTGAATCACGTTTTACCTTTAATTCACTCACCTTACCCTCAGCAATGTACATATCCAGCAGGATCTGCACCATCTCGTTTTCTTTCAGGATATCTTCAGGCAAGTCATCATCACCACAGCTCACTGCCAGTGCGCTCAGCATCAATATCATAATTATAGAGATGGTTTTAAAGGACATAGCAGGTTAATTTTTTACTAAAGAAGATATCCATTTACCGAGGTATAACTCCTTACAAATAAGAGGTATTTAAATTCATCCATTTTATAATAGTTTTGCAAGCGAAAATTGAGCCAATGAAGGACTTAGTTAAGAAGCTGCGAAAGTACGAAATACAGATAAGAAAGGCCATCAATAGCCAGATGCAGGGTGACTTCCATTCTATCTTCAAAGGCTCAGGTTTGGAATTCGATGATGTCCGTGCTTACCAATATGGGGATGACATAAGAACGATTGATTGGAATGTAAGCGCTAAAGGACACGGCACTTTTGTAAAAACGTTTAAAGAAGAAAAAGAGCAAACGGTTCTTTTTGTTTTAGATGTTAGCGGATCACAAGAAATAGGTAGTCCCGGCTCGCAGAAACTGGATATAGGTAAGGAAATTTGCGGTGTGCTGGCCCTGTCTGCTGTTAAGGAGGCCAGCCAAGTAGGTATGATTAGCTTTTCAGATCAAAAAGAGAAATACGTTAAACCTGCCAAAGGCCCAAAACAGGCGTATGAGATTATCAACAGTTTAGTAGAACTAAAGCCCTTGTCGAATAAAACGGATCTGGCTAAAGCTATTC
>JBCCSU010000058.1:0-20659 GCA_039199635.1 Bacteroidota bacterium
GACGACTCAATTATGACTGTTCTTAATCCACTTTCGGTAAAAGGAAAAAATAGTATTCTGGTAAAATTTGACGATCAAGTCTTAAGAGTCACAGTAGAATTAAAAGAAAGTAAAGTTGCTGCGGAGTTCTCCAGTTCCACGCTGTATGATGTAGTATTCCCAACCTCATTGGACCCTTTTCAGATGATTGATTTAGTAAGTGATGAGAGGTACCAACTAGATGCTTTAGCACTTGACGATATAAACGCGGTAATCACATCATCCACAAACTGTAGACCTTGTGTCAAACAGCTTACTAATTATTTGAGTAATGGTAGTTCAGAAGATGATTTGAATGTCATTTATATTTTCCCTGAGAATACAACACTAGCTAGTATTGATAAATATGTCCAAATTGTAAAATCTAACGAATCCAATATCAAGTTTTTAAAGGGAGATATTAATGCTTTTAGAAAAAGATATGGTCTTCTTGGGTTACCAGATGGCATTCTTGTTGATAAGAATGGAGGATTAGTTAAAAATCATTTTACCCTTAATAACAAAAAACCAATCTAATCCTTATCGAGGCTGCAATGTACTCTTTGGCATTTCTGACCATTTGTTCTTCTGCTTTGATGTTGTGATGGGGATTACTTCGTATATTTTAATTACTAGGAAGTTTTATCTCCGTATGCACCAAATAGATATTTTCAACCCCACGTTGGAAATTCATTACCTAAGTACCCTAAGATGAGAGCCTGAACATTTAGTAATGTATCACCTTCAAATTCGAACTTTAGCTTTATAAGCCCATAGTTAGCAAACCAACACAGTACGGTATCTTCTGCTAAACCGTTCAATGACAACGTGCTAACATCCACCAAATGGTATCCTGCCATAGTTAATGATTCGCGATTGTCGGGAGGCATGACAGCGATTAAGGAATCTAAATCCTTCTGAGCTTTAATTAGTGCATAACTGTCTTTTTCACCTACAACAGATAAAAAGAAGCAGTACTTCTCCATGATCTTTGGTCTGGACATGATTTGATGACTGTCCAGGTATTTATTGAAAACACTCAAATTGATCTGCCTAGGTAAATAAGTGCTGAGGCTAACGGAAGATTTCTGGTTTATGCTAGCACTTAACCGATAGGACTTAAGTATAGATTCATCGTCTTTTTCCTTTAGTACAATAATATTATTGTAGGTTGGGCTTGAATTATCACTATAATTAATGACTTGGCTTTCGTTAGCTTCCTCTAGTACTTCAGTAGAAAACCTGTTACGAACGTTATCTGGAATTAGCCCGAACCACTTATGAAAATAGTATCCCTGCACTTCAGATTTAAAAATCTTATAAAGGGCTGTGTGATTTTCAGCCCAAGAAAACTTGATCACTGTTAATGCAATTAACACGATTAATGTTGTTCCCGCCAGAATTTTGATTATTCTCCCCATATACTATATATAAAATATCCTTTTGAGCCGTATTAAAGTGCCGTTTAACCGACTGGCTTTCGTTATTTTTGATGATCTGGTTTCGACCGGAGTGGTGTCCCAATTTCCTGGACACTATTTCAAAAATCAAAAAGAAAATGGCTGTGCTCTTGCGTTTAATTTAAGAAATTTGAATGATATATTATACGTAGCTCACATCTACTCTTATCTATCGAAGAAACTAATTTGCTATATCAGCGCTTTAATTCTATGCTTATGCTGTTGGTAAGAAACTCTTCATCGTACAGGTGATATTTTTCCACATGCTTAGGGAGAACTAACTGCTTACCGCTTTTGCTTAGAACATAAGTAGGCATCTTCTTTTTGGTAAAAGAAAATTGATATGTTCCTCCAAGTAGATAGAAACCAATAAGATTCAGTTCTTGTGTGTGAGTTTCATCCTTTTTTAGGAAAATAAACTTTTCAGAATATTCCTGAATTTTATTTTCTGTCAATGATTGATCTGGAAAATGAAATTGCGATGGCACCTGATTCGGGATAAGCTTCCTTGCGTCATTAAAACTTATCTCTTCTTTTTCGGGGTACATAAAACATGATAATTGCTTAGCAAAGCCCTTTTCATCTAAATATTGCTGTAGTTGTAGGGCTGCATATATATTGTGTAGATCGTTGTTAATAATGTCTAGCATATGCTCTTTTACTGGATTGATATTTTCACTCAACACTTCCCAGCAACTTCCAAAAGTCTTACTAGGACATATGTAGATATTATATTTTTGATCACTGTAGTTTGGAAGATTAATAAGTTGATTAGACAGGTCCATTTCAGTATTGATCAGTGCAGCTAGAGTAGTAGGTGGAAACACATCGTCATCTACAATACTTCGAAAGTATATATCACTATTTGATAGGTTTCTGTATACTATTTTTAAAAATGGAATGAGAGTCGTATCCTTTTCTATTTTGGTAGAAATGAAATGTGATTTTGTTTTCTTCCATTCAATAGATAGCTCTATTGCAAGCTTTTGCGACATAGTTGCGCTAGTCGTCATTATGCTTATGAGTGGTATTAGTAGAATTCGCATTATTTAAAGGGATAAATAAAGTTAGTAGATTTTGTCCAAGAGAAATTCGTATAATTCAAAGTTTTGAAGTACTCAGGGAACGTAGTAGCCAATTCTCTCGCCATTTGAGGTGTAAAACCTCCGTAATTAGAACTACCTAGTACTGTATTTTCAAAACTGTATGCATGGAATTCCAGCACTTCAGTAATCGCAACATGAAATTCAGAGGTATATACTGCACCTGCTAATACTGAATATTGTGAGGCATGGACAAATTCATGTCCCATCGTAAAGAAGAGACGTTTAGCACTTGTATGGGATATTTCACTATTGAAATATATACTTGATCTTCCGTTAAAGTATTTAACGCCATCTATAGTCTTGACATAGGCCTGTGTTGAACCCGAGGCCCCATTAAGCTTCATTCTGTTTAGCGTTTTTTCGGGAACATTTTCCACGGTGAAACTCTTGATATTATCCATTGATTTATCAGGGAACCATGCTTTTCGGGCATCGTTTAGAAAATCATCGGTTGCTGGGACGGCTTCGTCAGACTGAATTCCTAGTTCGGCATTCCCTTTTCTGAAGGTCAACATTTGTTTGTTATGGCGAATTCCTCCAGATATCCCACCTATTGCTGCACCTGTGATAGCCCCATATCCACCTGTTTTAAATCCAGATTCAAGACCTTCTTCAAGGCTGGCTCCACCAGCCCAAGCATTTCCTGCTCCACCAACAAAACCTCCTGCAAAACCTCCAGCGGCTCCTGTTAAAGCACCATTGATAACCGATCCACCTAATGTTGAGCTAGCTCCCAAAGCACCAGAGACTAGTTGTCCAGCTCCAAAGCCGGCAGCTCCAGACAAAGCTCCTATGCCCATAGAAAGTGCTAAATCTCCAAAGTTATCTATATTTCCTGCTACTCCTTGGACCATAGTATTCACTACAGCTCCAACAATAATTGGAACGAACCAGGCGAGTTCCCCATCCGGATCGACCATCATGACCGGGTTATTTCCCATGCCGTTGTAGGGGGAAGCAAACTGCCCCTGCGGGTCTATAACATAAAACCTACCAATGCCGCTGTCATAATAGCGAGCCCTGAAATTATGAAGACCTATTTGTCCATCATACTCCTGCCCGGTGTACTGGTAGTTCGTTCGTTCCGATCCGGCATAGCGTATCTGCTTTCCATATACGTCATAATCATACCGGGCCACCACACTGTTGTCATCGCGGATCAATACACGGGTGCTGCCTAAGTGGTCTTTCGAAAAGAAATACAACTGGTCCGCTGCAGACAGGGTCAACGTCAGGTCATCAAAGAACACATCCTGAGGCTGGTCGCTTTCGTTGCTCACAAAAGTGTATAAGTAACCATCTTTTGAGGCAATGTGTTCCAACTCCATCTTTTCATGCGGAGTAAGGGAGCCATCTTCTCGGGCAGCTTCCGTCATTTTAATGTACCCGGCTTCCACAAATTTACCGGTAGAATCCATTAGGATATAGTTTAAGTAAGCCGGTGGAATACCTCCGGTTTTGGAGTCCCCGGAACCCACCATGCTGAGCGGATTTTGACTAAACGCAGAGCTTAGTGATCCACCGTCCACTCCTCCAGATGCCGAGCCGGTGGCCATGCCTAACGAGGCTAACAATTTAGCCACATTAGGATCATCTTTCAGCTGAATGTATTTCGCATATACCTCTGACCGGATGGTGTCTCCTTTTTTCACTTTTATAGAATAGCCGAGCCCTTCCTGTTCACCTGGCACCCCGCTTAGGCGTAAACTGTAGCTGGCCTCTTTTTCCGGGGTATGATTGAACAGTTCCGCGCTTACCCTACGGCCATTGCCTTCTTCAATATCAAACAGCTTGGATTCGTGGGTAATCGAACCGGCTTCCAGGGTAGCTGTAGAAGCCATGACGGTACTGGAACTATGGATCATGGCGATGACTCCCCCAGGGCCATAGATGTAGTATTTCGAATAATTGTTCCCACCATTGTCTTTATACTTTTCAATGAGTGGGTAGTCGCCAGAGCCTCTGATGTATAGTGTTTCCTGCCAGCTCTCGTTCCCTAAAAAGTTGGTCTCTGAACGTTTTGCTACACGTTCGGAAGCGCCATCGTATAAAAAAGAAGTACTGGTATATTCTAGTGGCTGGCTAACTGCAGTTACTTTGCCATGGAACAGGTCGTAAGAAAATCCTTTTTGATTCTGTTGCACCACGTTACCTGAGCCGTCATAAGAAAACATCCGTGATGATCCCTGAGTACGGTTTAATCGATTAGTACCGGCATCATACGTAAAGGTTTTATCCGTGCTGCCATAGCGCCTGAACACCGTGTTTCCGTTGGGGTCATATTGGGTTTCTTTCCCGGTTCCGACACCAACGTCCCAGGCTGTGTTGATGCTGTTATCAGAGCGTATCAATTGTCCCAGGTTATCATATTCATAATAATTGGTGTAGTTATCGGCCAAGCCCTGCAGTGCGGTTATGGATTTATAATCATAGCTGGTTTTAGCGATCAGACCACCGTAATAGTCCGCCCCTCCGTAACCATTGATGTAGTCGATATCTTCTTGGAAAAATTGATCGGATATTCGTATCAATCGCTTAGAGGCATCGTACGTGTAGTCCCTTACGATACCTTCGTTGTTAAAGTATTCCCCAGACATGGCACCGTTCGCATCGTATTCGTACCGGGCGTAACGATAAGGTACAGACAGGTCCCCAATACCGGTTAATCTCCCCGATAGATCATATTGATAGAGAACCTTACCAGGTCCTTCCCCATAATCTTCAGCGATCAGTTGGCCTAAATGATCATATTCAAACTGAAAGGTATGGGAAAAGCCCTGCTGGGGAAATCCGGAGCCGTCCTCCGGTAAGAACAAGGTTTTGCTTGTTAACCGCCCATCTTTATCATAAACGAACGATTCTACCACTTCTGCATCCGAATTCGTGTCGTTATTAGTTTGGATCTGGTCGATTACGCCATAATTGGCCGTGTTGTCGCCATGTCCAGCATAGCGGAACCTTGTTCGCCAGGTAGAAGGTGATGCCGGATAGTTATCGTCTGTATCGGCCTTGGTTTGCAACGTGGTACTCCATGAACTGTTAAAGTATCCCTTTTCTATTTCACGTCCTAAGTCATCATATTTTATATACATCACCTTACCTTGATCAATGGCATTCTGGTTTTGATAAAACCGGAGCCTTCCGCTCTTGGTCTCGTAGATGTACCGGGTGGTACCACCGTCTGGTGTATTGGTTGAAACAAGCCTGTTAAGAAAATTATAACTGTTGGTAGTGACGTAGTTATCAGGGTTGGCGGTGCTAGGTGGATTATGGTAATTTGGCGGATAGAGCTTTTTCACATTGCCTTTGTCATCGTACTCATAGCGCGTGGTGGCATAAATGTCATCAGTTACTAGTGTCACCTGGTCGGCATAATCAATATCCAGCGTAGGCGTACCGATTGGTCTTGGTAAGGGATCAGGATCATCGATAGGGTCGGGGTCATCGATAGGATCACCGATAGGGTCATCAATTGGGATGTCAATCGGACCATCGATGGGATCATCAAACCCTTCATCCCCGATAAGTGTACTTCGTTGCAATACCGGGGTCTGCTCTTCGTAACCTGCCGGAGCGCTGGCACTATTCTTGGCTGCGGAGAATTGCAACACAGGTTCGTCTTCATCCGGGCAGATCAGGCACGGATCGATAGGGTCCGGGTCTTCAATGGGGCAAAGGATACGGCAGTTGTTGGCATTGTAACAGTAGGACGGGTTGAACGGAATAACCGTAATGCAATTAAAATCATAGTACTGTGTAGGATTTGGGGGTGGATTGGATTCTGTATACTTGATCTCTACATAGTAACGCACCCCTTTTTCAGCGGTAAACGTGGACGTACGGCTAAAGGTGGAATTCACCACATTGGATGCTCCCCGGCTGGTCCCAATGATCAGTTTATGTTCAGGACTACTTTTATCGTCATAGGTAAAACTCACCTGGTGGGTAATGGGTGAAGTAAAGCTGAACCACTCATCGCCTTCCAGATTGCGGGAACGGTATTGTGGTATCTGTTCATTTCCCTTTATCGTCCCCTTCTTCTCCATTACCACCTTACCGGTTTTATCTGTAAATCGGTATACTTTACCACCGTCCGGACTGATGCTTTCTTCGGCCAAGTAATGGCCAGGTGGAAAATCCGATCCCATACCCACTGGTGAAGTAGAATTATTATAAGCTTTAGAGGTTACATTCTTATTTGAGCCGATCTGATGTAGGGTTCCAGGGCTACTGGTTTCCCGTGGGATTGAGAGCGGACTTTGATCAAATTTAGTTTCACTGTAAGGGTAGTACCCAAAATTGTTAAGGTCCTTTACTGTGCCATACATGTAGCCAGACCCATTGAGCGAGGTTACGTAGTTGGCTTTATGGGACAATGTACCGGTCATTTTCGTAGCTACGGTTTGGATGTTTGTTCGACCAAGATCATCATGCATATTTTCTATCACAATGATGTCAGATGGACTCTCTTGAGTAACCTCTTGACATACCTTGCCGGTGGCATCAGAAAATGTGGTTTTTCCTAAGGGATCGGCATAGATTACCACATTATCTAACTCATACCGCGTCTCTACAGTATGATATCCATAATTATAGAAAGCAAATTTTCGGATATCATTAGAAATGGATCGAAATGGGTGATTATTCAATAATAACCGACCATCCAGGTAATACTCTACCCGTTGGGCATCGAGGTCGATGACCATCTTAAGACGATAATTGCGTCTTTCTTGTAACCCAGTCTCAATGACTGTCCATCCTCCTGAGTAGGTGCGGATGGTATTTTGATAAATTCCAACCCAGATCAAATTTTCGGAACCTCCGTTTTGTACTGGCCAGCTGTCTCCACCCACGGCAAAACCCAGATCCCAACCGGCTGGCCGTTCTTTCATTTGAAAGGTAACTTCAATGGCTACTCGGCCGGTCAGACTCTGAGAAAGTGTTTTACTTAGAAGATCGGTAGACCAATTGGTAGCTTTACCTGATTTTTCATGTTCCAGTTTACCATCGTCAAATGTCCACGTAGAGGTAAATCCGTTGCTGTTATCTTTGGCCACCCAATCACTGTTGGATTCAAATGTATCAAAATAACCAAATTCTCCCCTTGATGTGCTCGTATGCGCTACCGCAAGGTTCGAACCACTAATCGATTCGTTATCCAAGCTTGGCATCCAACCAGCGGATGATGATAATACCTCTTGGTCATCATTGATTTTCACCATGGGGGTCAGGTCGTCGTATAAAGTATACTGTGTGTTCCCTGATGGATCAATGGACTTTGTTAGATTATCATATTGATCATAGCCAAACGACTCTGCCACTGCATCCGATGGGTATGTTCGGAAATCATCAATAGCCCCGTTGATCCGTGTACCATAAAAGCTCCAATAATTGCCTGCAGCCCCCGGTAGATTATAGCTAAGGCTTTTCACCCCGTCAATGTATAGTGTTAATTTATTTCCTTCCACCAGGACCCGGTAATAGTTCCATTGACCAGAATTGGTCACAGGCACCGATGTCAGTGAGGTTCCTCCATTGTACAAGGCGACAGTGGTGGCTTGGAGGCGAAGGGATATTCCGGAGAGTTGGTCAACACTGGTTTTTCGGAAGTTAAATCCAATCCAACCGGACATACTGTTAGAACGCTTCGCCCGGAATTCAAAAATACCGGTGCTTTGCCGATGTGGTGAACTAGGAAAAATATGGGATGACCCTGAAGGAGAATTAAATTTAGCTACTTCATCCCTGTTTGTCCATATCCCACCGGAGTTGATCCAGTATAATGGACTCCCGATTTGTAAGTTATTATCATCAAAATTATCCGCCCGCACTTCGGAAAGCCGGGCGTTGGTAAACCGTGCTACCGGAAGCAGATATTTATCATCATAAATCACAGATTGGTAAATATCATCTACATCTTTAGATTCCGTTACGTTGGACTTGGAATCACGGGCTACAATATCGGACTGGAACAACCAATCCGAAGGCAACGAAGTAGTACTCAACCAATCCGAAAAGTTTGAGGAGCCGGTCCCCTCCCAGGCGAAGCTACGGTCTGCGTACAGATAACCGCTGCCGGTATACGTGGATACAGTAGCTTCCTGTACAGTTCCATCGACCACTTTTTTAACTTGTATGGGACGGGTAAACAAATTCTTACTTCTGTTGGTATTGTAGGCTTCCCACCAGTATTTGTATTGGGTTTTTATGGTTTCTGATTCGCCTTTGCTGTTATAATTGGTGACGGTTTCCTGTGTTACCTGACCTGTATTGGAGTTATATTCCCGCTGTATGGAGTTGGGCACGCCATACGAAGAAGTATTCGTAGTGTTCACCCTGATGTAGTGTAAACTATGGCTATTGATGGTTTTGGTAAATGAGTAATAGGTGGAAGAAGTGGAAGCTACTTGCTCGTTGGCGCTGTTATACGTTCGGGAGTCATAGTTTAGTCCGATAAGCCGCTGACCCAAGGAAGAGTTGGAAGGGTCATTGTAGAAATTATTGACTACATAGCCGTGAGGTTTAGAGGCAGTATTATTACTTCCTGGTATGAAAGTTACTCTATGGAAACGTGCTGAGATACCAGCTGGATCTGACGTAGCCGATGGCAGGTCATAAGCAAAAGAGGAATGACGGTCCCTAATGCCATCATTAGTAGTAACACGAGTGATCGGATGAAACTCGTGTTTTCCATCGACTTGTTCATCTGATATTTTGTATAAGATAAGAGATGTATTATTTTCAAAGGGTCTCCTGGTGGGGAAAGAGACATACATATCTCTTGACACATATATTTTTGTCTTACTTTCTGTATTAACTCCGTCAAACTTGGCTAGATTATGCCATCCCTTGAAATAATCAGTTCTTCGGATGTTTGTCGATAAAACCCCGTTTTTAACAAATTGGAGTTGATGTCCAAGATAACCCCAGGTAGGATCTTCAATGGGATAGATGTAAAAGTCCTTTCCACCTTTAGTGGATGGAGCATAGATGCGTTCATTGCTAGGAGTTTGAAGGGTCGATGTAGCCGTAAAATTTAATCTGTTGTCAATCGTGTAGAGTTTATTAAAAATAAGGGCATGATGGGTGTTGGCTTGAAGAGGATTGGCACTAAGTCCTTTAAATTGGGTTGTGCCGCCACTGTAGCTAAAGGAGATATCGCTTTTCCATGAACCTGTATTGGCATCAAATCGCTTTATCAGACATTGCTTTGTTGACAAGAGGTTGTCCTTATCACGCAAAATGTAATCTTGGCCCAGTGAAAAAGATTTAAGAGAGTATCCATACATCTGCCCTGAAGAAATGAAGCTAGAACCGTTAAATCGTACGGATTTCCCAAAATGATTGTAGACATTGTTTCGTACTACCAATGCTAATAAGGTTGTAGAACTATTAGCTGTATTAAACACATTACTTCGATCATCATAAGCTCCAAAAGGAGAATGTAATTGCATATTGTTGTAATTATGGTCCCACGTGTAGATGAGCTCGCTATTATCATCGGCCAATACGGTAGCATACGAACTGGTAGGGTGCCAATAGGAATGGTCTTCGTGATCGGTTTGAAGGGTCGTGGTCACCGTTCTGGTTTGCCAGTTGCACATTTCATCCAGGTAGTACAGTTTCACTCGGTCGCTACCGTGTCGCTGGTGATCGACAATGTAATTATTGGCTACTCCCGTGTTGTACCAGCCATCAACGCCTCTGTTAATGACTTTGCGAATCCAATTGTCACCCTTGAGCACATAGGTATAAACCTCTCTTTTATG
Source organism: Bacteroidota bacterium (assembly GCA_039199635.1). Classification (GTDB taxonomy): domain Bacteria; phylum Bacteroidota; class Bacteroidia; order Cytophagales; family Cyclobacteriaceae; genus Fulvivirga. Next base: position 10,354 of record JBCCSU010000058.1, read on the forward strand.
AAATGGAATGAGTGCTACAAAGTTCGACCCTGCACGCAATCGGGGTCTAGATCCCCATCCTTGATCTGAGTTCTCAGCTCCGGTATATTCGTAGTGGGTACTTTGACTCCAACTATCATTCCCCTTATTACGATGATACAGTTTGACTTGATACCGCATGCCACTACTATTGGAATAATAGGCCCCTATCCCGAAAAAGTTTTCGCCCAAGGCGACATGAAACCGCTCCCAATTCCCTTCATAGTGCCGTACTTTGCTAATCGTGGTTTTGTACTCTTCTTTCCAATATCCTTTCCAGGTGTAGACATAGACTTTGACATTCCTTTCGTTATTGGTAATTGATCCGTTGGAAGTCTGTCGCCAGGCTACCACGGCATAATCAGAACCGAAATAAATACGTGGATCATTATAGCCGTTTGGAGCAGAGATAGTTTTATTACGGTAAGAGTTAGAAGGGTATAATCCGCTATGATAAGTGTAGCTGATAGTGCCTCCGGAAGGATTTTCAATGGAGGTTATTTTTCCTAGTAAATCTGGGGTGGTGGTATTATACGTAAATGTCGTTCCCGGAGAAGAATAGCCATTGATATCGGAAGGATATACTTTTTTAAGTAAACGCTTGTACGTTTCCCCAGAGCCCACCATCTGATACTCGAAATGAGTGGCACTGAGTTTAATCCCATCGTTATTGTAATGGTCAACCCGGTTTAGGTATTTCTTCTCGTAGCGCTCTTGGTAGGCATCCGGCTCCAACTGGGATATGTTGGGCTCATAGTATTCGTTACTGTTTTTAGTGCTGTAGATAAAATCCACTTCAGCGCCCAGGTCAGAGCGGATGTTGCTCAGATAACTGGCTTCAGTGTGGTATTTTCCTGAAGTGCTACCAACCTTATTTTCCACCTTGTTATAGTCGAAATAGATGCGGTTGTAATACACATTTTCAATTTCTGATAAGCTCCAACTGAGCTCTTGTTGCACCTGGCCGGAGGTTCGCGAGGAATTACCGATCCAGTTACCCCAGCGTATTGCATATTCTATAGCGTTTTCCGATTCACCATAGGTGTACTTGGTACCATCTTCACGAATAATTTCCCATCTCTTAGAAGAGGTATAATACGTGATTTTCCAGAAGTGGTAGTTTTCCGTAGCGTATTCACGGTTGCTGGAACTGCCGCCTACGCGTACAAGTTTATTGGAAATACCCCCTTCAATCAGGTAATACGTATCATCTTCGATGGATCCTGTTTGCTTGCTGTCCCGCACTATTTTTGAGATGGATATCGTCCACCCCAGCCCCAAAACTCCAGTGGGCTTTTCCCTGTTCCAGGTGGTATATTGTTCAGTCACACCGGCCGAATTGTAACTCGCTGAAACGGAAGCCGTCAGCCCGTTTCGACTGGATACTCCGCCTAGTGGTAGGGGAAGGCTTACTTCCCCAGTAAACATATTTACGCTTTGAGCGGCCTTACCCAGGTCATCGGGATTTAAGGTAAATGGTTTGGATTCAGGCGTTGTACTTGGTGAAGATTCTTGACTTAAAACCTCGAACGAAACATACACACAAAGTAAGAATGAGAAGATAACGGCTTTCATGGGTGGTTTTGGGAACAACTATTGACAATATGGTTTAATTATAGGAAGTAATAATACTATAACCAGAAACAAGGTAGTTAATAGTATGGAATATCACAATCCATGCTCGGAAGGTAATATCATTTCATTAGATAAAATCTCTTCATTTTACCTCTGACTTACATGAGTATGCCGGAGATATAATTGATATAAACAATGTGGGTTGGAGTTGACGCCTTAAAAAAGGAAGATCTTTTTTCATCATAATGATGGCACCAAATTTCTATGACTATAGGTTTATCCTCCCAATAACATTAACCTTTTTTGATCCACAACACGGACACTTTCTACTTCCAGGCGCATTTAACGAGGTAAGACTATGAACACAGGCAAAGCAGAATTGTGTTTCACATGCTTTACATTGATACAGGTTGTTGGGCTTCGAACAGTTGCAGTTCGGGCAGTTCTTCAGTATTACCCAGGGGAACACTACAATTTAAATAGTTCGGGGGATACTACTTTTAAGTTGAGGATGGTTTTATCAAGATCTAGGAATTCTTCCTTTTCCGTATCGTAATACAATAGCTCATTCTGGTCATCTCGGAGCATCAAATACGTTGACGCAGTACCGGTAATCTTGAACGATACGAACGACTTGTCTTCGGCCTTGGCCCCGATGAACGTTGGAAGCTTCTTTCTTTCCATCTTTAGTTCGGTGAGTTTATTAACTTAATAATCCGGTGGAACCCCTTGGCCACATTTTCATGATTATTCCGTACCGACTGCAGGACCGTTTCCACTTCACATAGAAAGTCGATCTTATTTTCCTCAGACAATAGGGCATTGATCGGATGTATATTAGTAGCGAAACCTCGCTGATCGGCATAAAACATTTCCTGATCCTTGTTCATAGGGTGTATTTAGGTTTGAACATATCTTTCTACACTGCCGACATATAGTCGCAGCTCCATGGCCAGCTCCTTTATTATGCGCTCAGATTTCCTATCGTCTTTCCACACCTTTCGGGCGAACGTCCTTCGTAGGGTGATGCTACTTGGAGAGGGGATATCTATGCCAAACTGCTTAAACACATTGTCCAGCATGTTATTAAATTTTATTGGCGCAAGGGACTTTCCGGATAACCCTGCATTCTCGCTGATAATATAGGCTTGGTCAGACAACGGATTAACGATGTTATAGTTTTTATCAATGATTGATTTCAATTCCTTCTCGATGACCAGGGGCTGCCGGTAACTTTCATTGACAAAGAAGTACGCCCCTACCCCTCTCACCTGGTTCCATTTGATCGACAATAATTCCATGGCCAACGGCCCCAGGTAAGCCCCTATGGCCATGAGTGTTTGAATTTGGGCATACTTTTTCCGATAGATATTATGTTTGTCTGCTATAGATCTATTCATTTCACGCATGAGCTTCTTGAATTCTTTCCACTCTAAGGGCCGTGACGAATACTGGTAGCTCATTCTTGGCTTAATAATGACCTGGCCGTAAACTTTTCCTTTTCATCCAGGGGGATGACGATGTCGTTCGTCCATGAATGTTTTAACAGGTGCCGGTACGCTTTCAATACCACGCTGGCAGGAATAAATGGATATTGGCCTACCAGGTTGAACAGGTTGATGATCACATAATCATAATGGATACTACGCCCCTTGGATAGCAACCTGTGCTGGATGCGTTCACAAAGACCCAGTAGGGTCAATAAGTGCTCCATTTTTTTATTACAGTGGTTCAAACGATTATATTTAGGCTACTAGAACCCATAACACAATTTAACTTGTAAAAGTTAACAATTACAACAAATTTAATAGTATTTTTATGCCAGAGGAACCTATTTCTGACAAAGCATTGATCAAGCGGTACCTGGAAGAGAAGGGGATCAGGCGTCTTGCTTTTTGTAATGCAGTAGGTTTCTCGAGAAGTTTCCTGGATGCGGATGGTACCATTACCGTGGAGAATTTGCGGAAAATCATCCATCATCCGGATTTCGATGATTTTAACCTGGAAGCTTTCATTGAACAACGTGAAGAAATGGTAAAAGAAAAGGGGCAATTATCCAAGGCCATGGCCAGCCATTCTTTTATTGTGGATGCTGTTAAGAAGTTAACAGAACTACGGGTGGCGAAAGATGATGTCAACCAGGAAGACGCTAAGCAGCTTATGACCTTTCTTGACCAGGCCATTGAAAAACTCTCCAACCTTTCGGAGGATTATCAGAACCTATTTCACGAATACCAAAAACTTTATAAGCTTCTGGAAAAGGAATCAAAAAGCTAATACTTTGATGATAACGGCACGATGATCCGTGCATTGTCCAGGGCTTTACGCAGGCGTTTTCTTCGCTTCCTTTTTTCCAAATAGTAGAAGGTGACCCCGGAGGCGATGACAATTAGCGTCAATGCATAAAAGAAAATGTCCCACCAGAACATGCGTTTTTCTTTGGCAATTCTTAAGTCCAGCTCACGTCTATAGTCTGCTGCCCGGATCTGGTATTCCTGACTGGCTTTGATCAGTTGTGCTTTTAACTCAGACAGTTCTGCCCCGTATTCATAGACCATTTGATAGTAGTGTTCTCGTTTTTCCGGTGATTTGGTTTTATAATGATTATGTAAGAGGTTGGCCGTTTGAATGTACTTCTGGTCAAAATTTTTCAATGGTTCCAATTCAAGCCCCTTTTCGTACATAAGGATGGAAGAATCCATCAGACCTGATTTTTCATATATGTTACCCAGGTTACCATATACGTTTACCAGGACAGGCTCATTCAATTCTAAATCTTTAGATAAAGCCATTGCTTTATAAAACAGGTCTTTGGCAATCTCTAATTTGCCTTGTAGCATTTGAAAATAGCCAACACCATTCATGCTCTTTATTTGAGCAGATTCAAAACCATCTTCACCTGGAGAGTACACGCTCAAAGCATCCTTAAAATATTTTTTTGCTTGTTCATAATCATTAAGAGACATTCCTGCTATGTGACCGAGCTCTAGATATGAATCTAATAAAAGTGTCTTGTTTTTTATATCTTCTTTTTCTGCTATTAAGCTTAAATATATATCATTTGCTTTCTCATAATTCCCACTGAGCCGATATGATCTTGCCATATGATATTGTATCGATCTTAGCCTTGAGATGTCATTTAGTTCTTTAGCCAGATCTGCTGCATCTGTATAAAAGGAAATAGCTTTTTCGTAGAAGCCACCGATTGAATAGATAATACCAATATTTTTTAATGTAGCGATTTGTCGGCCGTAATTTCTTGCATCACGGTAAGCATAAAGAGCAAAAAAGTAATGATTTAGGGCATCATAGTACATACCTTTTTCATTCTGATAGAAGGCAATTAAAAAGTGAGTTTTGGCCAATTGTTGCTCATCTCCGTTGATTTCAGCCATTTCAAGGGCCCTCTCTCCTATTTCGATGGAGCGCATCTTCTTGGCTGAGTCATATACGGTCTGGAAATCACTACCGGATGCTGGCAGTGAGACTATGAATAATAATAAACCGAGTGCTATTATAGTATGAGTAAAAAACCTGTTTGACATAGTTTCTAAATAAAAACAGAAAAGGCCACTTAAAAAAGTGAACCTTTTCTAAAAATATTACACTTGTTAGCTGTCATCATTCTGGTTCTTCGGGATCGTTGCCCCCACCTCCAGGACCGCCTATTGTGCCTTCATCATTTTCCATTTTAACGATGGGTTCTACGTCTTCGTTCATGAGTTCGCAGGCGGAGAATGCAACTGTAATAAGTACAAAAACAAAAAGTTTAAATGTCTTTTTCATAGTTTTTAAAATTTTAAGTGAATAATTTTTATCGGTTTAAACTTACTGTACTTGTACAGTGCTTTTCCAGTGAGAATTACATGGAACCTGTTAAGGGTAATAAATAGTTACGCTTAGCGGTAAGGGGCAATGGAAGGCTGGAGAGAACGCAGTTTCTTTTTAGATCTTGCTTTTGCAGGTATAGTGCTTCTGGTAGTTATCCAGGTGAAGGATCCCCCCTATTGTTGTCACTTAGGTGAAGCTGGTGTCAGGGGTAAAATACTCGAACTCTGAATTGGGCCAATCGGCTCCACTGTGCGCCTTCCCCGTTAAAGTATCTCATTATGTGTACACAATGTCGAATGATAAAATTAATCTACTTCCAATGGCCGTATAGGCACTATTTCGACTTTTTATCGTGTACAAAGAGCCAGCTATCCCGTTAAATAGTCGCACATACCACTTCACCTAGCTCTCGCGGTTATAGGGCTTCTTTGTAGTCAGTTAGGTGAAGGATGTCCATTGTAGTCATTTAGGTGAAGCCGGTGTCTGGGGGAAAATACTCGAACGCTGCTCTTTCAGAGTGATAGATGCCCCCTATGCCCACAGTTGTGTGTACAGGTGTCGCGGTAGCTTCACCTAATTCTAGCACGTTTATAGATACCAGATAGGGAGTGACCACAGTTCGTCAAGATATTGTACTTCATTAAATAGGGGCCTCCTACACCCAAACTATAACTACTTTCTATCAATGCGGGTTATGATTAAGAATATCAGTATAAAAACTCAATGATTGAAAAGAATATTATCATTGAGCCGGATTTGACTAGTCATGATAGTGACTTTCCAATTAATGGTTCCATCCGAGAATAATTTGTTTCTGACCTAAGTACTAAAAATGTAGGCTATTTAATAGAAAGATAGTTATGAATTTCTCCCGCAAAATAGCAATTAAAACTACATTAATGATCTATTTATTGGTAATTGCGTGTAACCAGGATAATTCAAATCTGACATGCAAAGTCAATACTGACTATTCCGAGGCAATCGTCTATAAACCGTGCCATGAATTTATATTTAGATCTAAATATTGGTCTCAAGACGAATTAATTTCTGATGAAAAGATCAGCCTCTTTATCACAGGAAACGGTTGGCAATATGATTCATTTCAGGCAGAGGCTTTACTAATTTATAAAACAGGATATGATGAAAGCGACATTAAAAAAATTAGATCCTTTGGAATAAATCCTGAAATCAATGATAGGCAATGGGTGAATCAAAGTGCGACAGGAATTATAGACAATGAAAAAATGGTTTTCCTTCACCCTTTTAGGGATAATCAATATTATTTTACAGAAATAGCTCCCTTTCCAGAAGTTGTTTATCCCTTACATGTTGGTAAGTCATGGTCAATAGCATTAAATATAGGAGGTGAATGGGGTCTTTGGGATGGTCTTCGGCTTGAAACTACATATCGAGTAGTAGAAAAAGAGTCATTAACAATCAATGATATTGAATATAACAATTGCTGGAGAATAAGCTCAAGTGCGGCATCGGATTTAGGTATTTCATATCTTACAGTGTGGTTTCATGAGGAGTTTGGATTTGTAAAATTCACCTATGTTACCCATGCTGATCAGATATTGCAGCTTGAGCTCGATAAAGTCATTGAACATTAATAGAGTGTTAATGCTTGAGCTCACTTGGCAGTGGCCAGAGTCGTCAAGATGTTGCATTTCACTTGTTCGTATGGAAAAAGGGAAAATACTCGAACGCTGAGAGCTTCACCTAAAACTCGCACATTCCTGTAAACAGACTAGCTTTGTCTGAACTGCACCTAGCCATCACGTACAGTGGTTCGTGTTGTCTAGCCTTGTTCAGCCTTCACCTAGTTCCTCCTGGTTGTGGGTGGATCTACAGCAAATCGAGTACCTTGATCAACCCTAGTTTTACCTGATCCATTTCGTTTTGATTAAGATCTCCAATTTTCTCTATAAACCTGGTCTTGGAAATCGATTTGATTTGGAAACAGTCGGCTACGCTGGACTTGCTCAGGCCGTTGGTCAAGGAAGGCTCTAATAATACATGCCATTCCCGTACGTTTCGGAACGCATCCGTGATAGGAACCACTACTTTCAATTGCAGCGCTCCCATACTGTCGTGGTTCACGATAACAGCTGGTCGTACCTTCCTGATCTCATCCCCTATTTGCGGAGAGAAATTTATGTGCCATACCTCACCGAGCTTCATGGGTCAATGATATCTACGTCCACATCCCCCAATGCTTCTTCACTTTGGTAGTAGGCTATCGCCTCCGGATCACTGGCCTGTGCTGCCATACGCTCGTAGACTTTGGAGCGCTGCTGTCGTAAGGCTTCCAGCTTCTCCTGGAACGAGTCTTGTGCCGGCACGATCAGGATCCCCTTTTCGGTTTCTTTGAGTATGATGTGATCCAATTTGTACTTCTCGATCAGGCGTTTAGGCAAGATCACGGCCTTGCTATTCCCTACGTTGGTTAATGTTTTTACAGCCATATTCAAAGGTACGTAAAATGTTATAACTTTGTTATAACTAAAATTTTTTTCTTTAAATGCCTGAAATGTGCCCGCTAGGGGCATTGGCTGGGAATGCGTAGCTGGCCAGGTGGGGACTAGTCTGGACTATTTATTTATTTTCCCTGGCGTAGTATGCTAGTGTTTTTTCGATTCCATACTTACGCGCTTCATTTACCTCAGCCATGGAGTACTTCCTGATTTCTTTAATGCCTAATTCCCCGGCATTATATGCGTCCAGGTCCGCGAGGATCTTTTCATATTGATTTTCGGTTCTTCCGGATTTCATGGTCATGCTGAAACAAATTTAGTTGGTTCGTTCTGAGGGTTACCAAGATCTTTTTATCCCGTTGGCTTTTCGAGCATTTTTTACATACAGGAAAATCTACTTTAAACGTTTCCGCCCTTTGCCAGCCCTTGGAGGCAAATTGGTTACAAATACCGCATATCCCGGAATGCAACATCCTGTTGGATCTAAATTCTTCTAACGTTTCAGCGAAATGCCCCTCTAAGTAATGGCACCTGGTACAAAGTATTTCAACAATGCCCCGTTGGGATGACTCACGATAAGACAAGTCATAAATAGACCTTACCCCCTTTAGTGAATACTGTTTGTGGTGAATAAACAACCGGGATTCTTCGAGGGGCTTTTGACACTTCTCACACTGCTTCATCTCCTTGAATGCTTCCCTCCTGGCCTCTTTGTGCCAACGTACAATTTTGGGGTTCATAAACTAGTAAATGCCTAGCGTTTTAAGCAGCAGGCCCCCTGCATTACTTTTGGCCTTTACTTTCCCGGTTTTATAGGCATGGTACCATTTCCAGAATTCCTGCTGTTTTTCGGTAAGGATCACTTTCAATATGTCTTCCCTCAAGATGTTAAACTCTTCCATGAGCAGTGCCTTGCAGCGCTTGCTACGTTCATCCCTGATGTACTCATCCACTTTTTGGAATTCATCATTTTCCGGACTGTAGTAAATATCGAATTCGATCTTGGTAAACCTCCTACCCTCTTTGATCAAACGGTACTCGAAACTGATCTCCGTTTTCTTTTTCAATTCTTTCTTGGCGATATCCAATACCTTCTTTTTGAAGAGATAAATATCACTGTACTTGTCCTCGATAAAGAGTAGCTCTTTCAAATGCTCGATAGTCACCGGACCCCAATAGCCGGTGTCTTTCCACCTGGAGAGGAATTCATAGAAGCGTTGGGAGTACTTGCTGGTGAGCGCAATAGCAGCTTTGAGCTTATATTCCGTATAACCGCTCTTTAACTCTAGAAAGTAAGGCAGTATATCCGAGAAAACGGTAAGCTCGATGTGATCCCGGTTAGCCGCAATTCTGGGAAAAGGTGTGATCACATCAAATTTTTTCTGTTTGGGATCATCTTTTAGCCAGATCTGGCGCGTCTGTAACTTTTCTGCCGCTTGGCGAATACGTCCATAATTGGTCTCCCCTAACAAACTTATCGGTATTTTAACGGTAACGTTCTTATTGAAAAGCTCAGGCTGTATGTTAATGCCGGTTTCAATATTGTTCAATACATAGTACATTAGCCGTTTCTCAACCACCTCAAAATCCATCCTGGCCATGGTGATGTGGTTAGGTTGTCTGTTGAGTTCTTTATGGCTTGATTCCGACATACTCCTACCTATTAATCCTACAGGTATTTTTCAAATGTAGTAGTTTAAATTGACGTATGCAATTGGTAGGTTTTCAGCCGCTATTAAGTGGCTTAATATGGAATAGAATGCGGTTTTAAGGAGCCTATGCAATTGGTAGGTTTTAGGTTCATTTCATGAAATGACTAGGATGTCCAGCTCAGAACAATGCTTATGCAATTAGTAGGTTTTAACTGTCAAGAAAATGGCTTTCTTGGTGCATGTATATGATTTCATGTACGGCTATGCAATTGGTAGGCTTTACAAAGAGTCTGGCCAGGCGAGCTTTTCATAATTCCATTGTTATGGATGTTTTTCAGAGTGTCTTAAAATTCACAAAAACAGGTTTATGCAATTGGTAGGATTTGCTATGCAATTGGTAGTACTCATTTATGCAATCCGTAGGTTTTATCTATGCAATTCGTAGGGCAACTTATGCAATTGGTAGGCTTGTGCTATGCAATTGGTAGGATAAAACAGCCGTAAAATTCAGATTATCAGTTAGTTATGTAGGTATACAAATAAACCAATTTATACTAATTTACAAATTGATGATCATTCCTACACTTTAACCTCTGCACAAAGAATTGTTGAAAAAGAAAGAAGGGGAGGTTCTGTAGTTTGTTAAGAAATGCGTATATACAAGTATATATAAAGATATTTAATAATATATGCTTATATTCATGGATTCATTACTAGTTTTACTAGGTGACTCTTTTTGTATATACAGAAATA
>JBCCSU010000059.1:0-20658 GCA_039199635.1 Bacteroidota bacterium
CCTCCAAAATTGTACTTTCTAAAGAATAGAAAAACGAAAGAAAACCCGGAAAAAGCATTAGAAGACACGTATTTTGATCTGATCCGCTCATTTCCATTACCTAAGACCCCGCAATAAAACCATTTATCATGAGTGGCCTAATCATGACGACTTTTTGAAAAAAGTTCTTGTGCCTGTTAGAGCTTCTTTATTTTATTTATAGATCTATGCTGATCGTTACTTTGCCTCCAAGACCCTTTTCAACAATTTCATAAAGCGTTTTAAGTGTCAAGTTGCTACCATCGTTCTCAACCCTGGAGATATAGGTCCTCTTCTTGTCCACAAGTTCACCGAGTTGTTGTTGAGTCAAGTGTCTCTGCTCCCGTGCTTGGCGAAGCAGTAACCCAATTTTTAGTCCCTCAAACTCGCGTTCAAGTTGATCTCGCCTGGAAGTTCCCTTTTTTCCGTAGACACCATCCTTTATAGCTTTCCAAGATTTAGTCTGCATTTTCATTCGCTTTTTCTTTATAATACTCTTTCATCAAACGTTCAGCTCTTTCAATTTCCCTACTTGGTGTTTTCTGAGTTTTCTTTTGAAAGCCGTTTAGGAGAATCACCAATTGGTTGCCATCGAAAAAACAGAATACCCTCCAAATGTTCGATCCTAATTGAATTCTTGCTTCATAAAGTCCATCGGTTCCGGCCAAATGTTTCAGGTAATTACTAGGAACACGTTCCAGAACCTCGATTGCTTCAATAATTTTAAAAATCTTGTCTTGAACTTTAGTCGTTTGACTTTTCAAGAAGTCTTCAAAATAGTGTTTGTAAGCAATGACCTCCCGGATCTTATCCATATGGTAAAGGTAACTTAAAAGTTACTTTACATCAAGTTATCTAATGGAAGCGTGTCCTCACTGAAAATAATAAAATCATATACTGTTCTTTAAGTATTGCTCCGTCAACAGAAATAAGAGAATACAAGCGATCACTAGCAAGCCTGTGGAGACTAACCCAGCAGTTGGGGCTTCTAAAAGCATAAATAATGGAAGCTCAATAAGGGATAGGCCTATAAACAACCATAGAGATAACCGTCCTGAATAACGCTGTGCTTCATCCCAGTTTTTCTGATTTTGTTTCGATCTTGCCGTTCTATAACCGTAGAGATCATTGATCTTCTTTGGGGGGAAAATGTTTACCACAATTACTATTATTACCAGAAGAGGTCCGAGTAGAAAGTAAAGTAGCCAGTCTTGAAGAGCCATATTAAACAATGATTTTAAAAGTGGTTCCACGTCCTTGTTCTGTTTTAACTAGGAGCTCACCATCATGAAGTTTTATAATTTGCCGTGCAAAACTTAAACCTACCCCTGTTCCACTCTTTTTAGTGGTGTAAAACGGCACAAAAATTCTTTCCAAAATTTCAGTTGGAATACCAGGGCCATTATCCCTGATCTTTAGTTCACATTTTTTAGCACCTTTCTTATTGGCTGTGATATCAATTTGTCCGTTCACATGGCCACTTAATGCCTCAATGGCATTTTTGATCAAGTTGATAAGTACTTGCTCCAGTAATTCATTATCCGCTTTAATTTCTAATGAAACAGGGGAGGCAACATTTAACTCAATATTCGCCTGATCAAGATCCGGTTGTAGTAAATGAACGATACGTTTAATGAGTTGGGTAATATCTACTTTTTCAATACTCAATTCAGGAATTCGTGAGAAATTTTTGTAGGCTCCTACAAAATGAATTAGCCCTTTGCTTCGCTCCTCAATCGTCTTCAAACTGGTGATCACGTCTTCTTTATCTTCATTAGACATGGTATCCATCGCCTGACGGTCTGAAATTAGCTGGTTTACCGCAGTGCTTAATGAGGCAATAGGAGTTACGGAATTCATAATTTCATGAGTAAGTACTCTCGTGAGCTTCTGCCAAGCTTCTATTTCTTTCTGGTCGAGTTCTGCATTGATGTCTTGAAACAGGGCCAACCGAAAACCTTTTTCGTGAATAACAAAGTCTTTAACCTGTACCGAGAGCTGCTGTACTTCCTGATTAATGAAAGATTTGATAACACGCTTTTCTCCGGACTCCATTTCGGTTGCGGCGAGGTGAAGAGTTTCATCTATTTGAGCTAAATCACTTATACTTTTTAAGTAGGGTTTTTTAAGTAACGCTTTTGCCGCTGGATTCATAAGTTCAATGTTTCCGCTTTCGTCAAAGCTGACGATGGAAACGCCTATATTTTCGTTGAGTGTTTGGAGGTACAGGTATTGGGTCTCTTTTTCAATGCTTATTTTTTGAAACTCGCGGATCACATCGTTAAATGCCCGGCTTAACCCTTTTTGAGACCCACCTCGTTTTTGGTTTTTAAAAGAGCTGGTGAATCCGCCCTGCTTTATAGAGAGTAAAAACTGGGTTAAGTCCTTATTCGTGCGTTCAGTATAATAAATGAGGTTCCCAGCTATGGTCAAAATAGTGATACTTACTACCAAAGGAGTGAAAAACCAATTGGTTTCAACCAATACCCAGGCCAAAGTCACAGATAAAACCACTATGGCAATCACTCTTATGAGAATATTCCAACGGAAGTTCTTCATTAGAAGGTTAATATAACCAACTTATCATAAACCAGGGCCTCTGGGCGTGTCCAGTATAATCAAAATACCTTTAAGAACATTTACGCATGAACAAGCTACCCTTTACCATGTTCAAAATTAGTAACCACACTGAGCAAATTACAAACCTTAACCCAAATGCTTACTCATGCCTCAGCGAATCCACAGGATTCGAAATACCTGCTCTTATGGTTTGAAGGGCTACGGTTCCTAAAGCAATCACCAATATCAAAATACTTGGTGCCGTAAAGATCCACCAACTCAAATTAATTTGATTCGCAAAACCGGAAAGCCAATCATCCATCACAAACCAAGAGACTGGGATGGCGAATAAAATTGAGACCAAAATAAGTCGAACAAAATCTTTTGATAAAAGGGAAAGTACACTGGCTAAAGACGCTCCAAGTATCTTTCTGACACCGATCTCTTTCGTACGCTGGGCAGTCATATAAGAGGCTAAGCCAAATAACCCTAAACAGGCAATAAAAATCGCTAAGCCGGCAAAGAGTCCAAAGACCTTTCCGAATTGGATTTCAGACTTATACTGCTGATCATAGTGATCGTCTAAGAAGAAAAAGTCAAACGGATTCCCCGGGAATTCGGCTTTCCATTCATCTTCGATTTTTTCAATTAAATACGGTATATCGTTCGTGCTGATACTCACGGAGTAAAAGTTAGAGGCATTAGGAATTAAACGAAAAATCAAAGGCTCAAAAGACTTCTTCAGCGACTCCTGATGATAGTCTTTTAGAACACCCACTATTCTGAAGGTATCGCCCCAGAAAAAAATGTCACGATTCAATGCTTCATCGATGCTCTCAAAGCCCATTAGCTCGGTAGCCGATTCGTTCATCAGCACGGTAGACTGGTCATTCACTCGTTCCTTATCAAATTTTCTGCCTGCCAAAAGATCAAGGTCATAGGCATCTACAAAGTCATGATCGGCACCAACCACTCTGTATTGCTGTGCTTCTGTTTGGTCTTGCTCTAGTAGTCTAATACCACCCGCATTCCAGGGCGGTTGAGTTCCCGGAACCGCAGTAGAAGCGGTGATACTCCGAATTTCAGCAAATGAAGTAAGCGTTTGTTTAAAGGTATTCAAACGATCATCGTACAGTGAATCCGTGACATTAGGTCCTTGGATCACTAACGTTTGATCAATTTTCACCCCAAGATCCTCATTGCGCATGTAGCGTAGTTGTTGAAATACGGTGAGGGTGCCTACCATAAGAACTAACGAAGCAAGAAATTGAAAAACAACCAGCCCTTTTCTTAGATAGTTACCTTTGGAAGAATTGATAAACTTTCCTTTTAAAATGGCTACGGGTTTAAATCCTGAAAGTACAAAAGCCGGATATAAACCTGAGAACATGGCTCCTGTGAGCAGCAAAACCCCCAGCGTTAACCAGAATTCCAGGCTTGTAAAATCTACCGCTAGCTCACGTCCGGAAAGTTGATTGAAATAAGGCAGCATAAGGAAAACAACTGCCACCGAGAGGGTAAGTGCCAGAATATTTAACAAAAATGATTCTACAAGAAATTGCCTGATTAATTGACTGCGCATGGAGCCCATTACTTTTCGGATGCCTACCTCGCGAGATCGTTCCATGGATTTAGCTGTGGCCAGATTAATATAATTCACCCATGCGATGGCGATAATGAAAATCGAAATAATGAAGAGGAAGTTTGTAGCTTCTCCATCGCCGTTGGGTTTAAATTCCATCATGTAGTCTGAAGTGAGATGGATATCTGTAACCGGTTGCAACTCAAATTCTATCATATGGTTTTGCTCGGTAAGCTGCTCACCACGTTCTTTTTGAATAAAGTCAGGAATTTTAGACTCGAATGTTTTCGGATCCGTACCATCGGCTAAGACTATATAATTATAAAAGCCATCCCAATCCCAGGCTGTGTAAACGTCATCCCCGACAATGTCCACGAAGGTTTCAAAAGAGAATAGCATGTCCATGTTGAAATGGGAGTTAGTAGGAACATTTTTGAATACTCCGGTGATCTCAAAATCCCGCGTTCCGTTATGCCGAAGTGTTTTACCAACTGCCTGGTCATCCCCAAAATACTTCTTGGCAGTGGTTTCTGATATTGCTGCGGTATACGGCTTCACCAAAACCGAAGAATCTACACCTTCTATCAAAGGAATAGTGAAATGCTCAAAGAAAGATTCTGAAGCGTAGTAGGCATTCTCCTCACGAAAAACTTTATCACCATAAGAAACTACCGCATTGCTTGGTGTCATTCTAACGTAGTCAATAACTTCAGGAAAATTATCGTTCAAGGCGGACCCTATGGCAGAACAACCTGCCGCCCATTCCGTGCTGAGAACACCGTCGTTATAACGACTTAGCTTAAGCCGATATACGTTTTCTCCATTTTCATGGAACTGATCATAGCTTCGCTCATGAGTAACGTATAAGGAGATTAAAAGAAAGGAGGACATCCCTACAGCTAATCCAAGGATATTAATAATGGAAAAGGCCTTATTCTTAATGAGTGACCTCCAGGACGTTGTTAAATAGTTTCTTAACATGGCAATATGGTTTGAGTTTTGACTTAATTCGTCTATTGATTTGACCCTGTAACTTCTGAGAAATCGGATAACATCAAGAAAATACATGAGTCGGGCCTTTCGATAACCCTGTTTTTTAGCTCTATGGTGAAACCACTCATGCAAGTCTCCCTGCACCTCATCAATGAATTCCTTAGAACAGTACCATTCCAGAAAGGCGTCTGCTAAAGCTGGTGGTTTCTTGTTTTCCATTAAAATTTTAGCTCTGGCATAAGGTTCCAAAGTCGGTTTCTAAGCTTATTGGATTGGTTTAGCGCGGCATGACCGGTGGCGGTTATTGAGAAAAGGCGCTTGTTGCGGCCTCCTCTTTCTGCCGTAGCTCCGCCGAGTCTCGATTTCACAAAGCCCTTTTTTTCCAACCTGTAAAGTACGTTATGTATGGTGCTGATAGTTACAGCACGCTCAGCCTCTTCTTCAATGACCTTGGCTATAGAAATACCATAAGCCTCACCATTTAGTACCGCAACCGTGAGTAAGACCAGTTCTTCGAATTCTCCCAAATATGTACCTTTCATGTGCAAATATTTTATTCTTATTTGTCAGACTAATTTATATGTTTTCTTTTTGTCGGACAAATGCAGTAAAAGAAAGCGATCCGCAGACCGCTTCTCAACCAAGACCTATTTATAATGAACCGGTTTTCAACCTTTTGACCTATTATTGTTGTATGTAATACCGATACACCACAAAAAGGTTACAAAAAAATGTATGAAGTAGTGATTATTGGGGCCGGCCCTATTGGCTTGGCTTGTGGAATAGAAGCGGAGAAGGCAGGTCTTAATTATCTCATTTTGGATAAAGGATGTCTGGTGAATTCAATTTATAACTATCCCTTAAACATGACTTTTTTCTCTACCTCAGATAGGTTAGAAATTGGTGATGTACCCTTCATCTCGCACGGTAACAAACCCAATCGTTTTGAAGCTTTAGAGTATTACAGAAGGGTGGCGAGCAGTTGGAAACTGCAATTAAACCTTTATGAGAAAGTAGATCAGGTAGAAAAGGAGGGTGAAACGTTTGCTATCCGAACCGATCGTGGCCGCTACGAGGCCAAAAATATTATTTTAGCCACCGGGTTTTATGATTACCCCTACCTTATGCACGTACCCGGTGAGGATATGGCTAAGGTAAAGCATTATTACGATGAGCCGCATCCTTACTTTGGTCAAAAGATAATTGTAGTAGGTGCTGCTAATTCTGCCGTAGATGTAGCGTTGGAAACCTATCGTAAAGGTGCCTCTGTAACTATGGTGGTACGGGAACCTGCGCTACTGGATTCGGTTAAGTACTGGGTTAAGCCTGATATTGAGAATAGAATCAAGGAAGGTTCCATAAAAGCCTATTTCAATACCGAGATTACCGAGATCAGAAGGTGGGAGGTAGATATAAAGTCCCCGGAAGGGAGTGTTACTTTGGAAAATGATTTCGTATTGGCCATGACCGGGTACAAGCCTAATTTTGAGTTGATGAAAAGCATGGGTATTCTATTAAAAGATGATACATTTCAAACACCCGTTTATGATGAAAATACTCAGGAAACTAATGTATCTAATATCTTTTTAGCGGGTGTGGTATGCGGTGGTTTAAAAACAAATAAATGGTTTATTGAAAACTCCAGGGTGCATGCTGAAATTATTATGAATACCATTAAATCAGGCTAACCTGGCATTTTTGATCTGGATTCCTTCATGATCATCTCCTACTACGTATGCACACTACCGTTCTCAGAGAATTGCATATTTGAAAAGTGTATGAACGAGTAAAGTTTTGAGGCGGCCATAAAAAACTACTCGTTAAACAAAAATCATAAAATGTATAAGGGAGCTTCAAAAATATGCTATTTTAGGCGCTTTATCTGTAACAGGTATATATGTTGGTCTACATACTCTTTGTAGTTGGTTTTGTTTTTTTAATTAAAGGGGCCGACCTGTTGGTAGAAGGAGCCTCATCCATTGGCAAAAAATACAATGTTTCCAGTATTGTCATCGGATTGACTATCGTATCCTTTGGTACGTCACTTCCTGAACTATTGGTCAACCTTGTTGCCAGCTATAACGATAGTCCTGACATTGGCGTAGGCAATGTATTAGGCAGTAATATCGCTAATATTCTGCTGATTTTAGGTGTTTCGGCTTTAATTAGCCCATTACCCATTACCAAGAACACTTATTTTATTGAGGTCCCTTTTTCGCTAACCGCAACTCTTTTGGTTGGCTTTTTGGCGAATGCATCTATATTCAATACTTCTAATGATTTTGTGATCAGCCGAAATGACGGCCTGATACTCTTATTCTTTTTCTTCCTTTTCATGGGCTACGTGTACATCGTGGCGAAGCAACGAAAGTCAGAGTTCAGTAACGAGGAATATAAAGAGATGCCCATGCCTAAGTCAATAGGACTCATAGTCATAGGAATGGTAGGTCTTTATTTTGGCGGAAAATGGGTGGTGGATGGAGCTATACAAATAGCACGCCTTTTTAATATGAGTGAGCATTTTATAGGATTAACTGTAATTGCCATTGGAACCTCTCTTCCTGAGTTAGTTACCTCAGCGGTAGCTGCCTTGAAAAAAGATACGGATATTGCCGTAGGTAATGTGGTAGGTTCAAATATTTTTAATCTCTTATGGATCTTAGGGTTGAGCGCTACTTATAAACCTATACCCTATGATGTAATTTCCAATTCCGATATTTTTATGATCATAGCCTCGAGTACGGCTTTAATTCTTGCCGTGGTGGTTGGGAAACGACCTATCATTAGCCGCTGGGAAGGGGGCTTTTTCTTAATTGCCTACATCTGGTATATTGTATTCCTGGTTCAAAGGGGTTGATCTACTAAAAAATTTAATTTCCTGCGTATAAGTCTGATCGAAGTTGGGTTATTTCCCAAATATTCACCATCTGCCTCGATGCCGTGTGCTGAATTGATCTCAAGAAAATGGGCTTGGTGATAGTGTATTTCTGGATGATCGATCTTCTGCCCTCGCTTAATTTTACCAATGTGATTAAGGTAATCACGCATGGATACATCTCCTACGATCACCACCGCGAAGTTATCCCCTTGAGTATCCGCCTCCGGAGCTATGCACATACCACTGCCAAAGTACTTCCCGTTGGCCACTATCAGTGAATTAATTCTGCCTTCCCAAGACCAATCTGACGTTTTAACGTTAACCTCTTGATTCTTAAAATGAAAAAAAGACTCTAAAATAGCTTTGGTAAAGGTGAGATTAGAACCTAATAGCTTCTTCGATCGGTTTACGCGTTGGACTACATCAACACCCAGTCCCATATCGGCAATATTGATAAAATACTCAGCGGTATTATTGCTCAAAGTGATCTTACCTAAATTGACTTTAGTTGATGTATTGGCATTTAAATTATGAATTAGCGGGGCTAATTTTTTTTCCAGCGTAAAGTTTTTGGCATAGTCATTGGCCGTGCCAGCGGGTAAAAGTCCTACCACACAATTTGGGTTATCCGAGATTATAACGCCATTGACCACTTCATGAAGCGTACCATCTCCGCCCACAGCTATTACATGGGTATATCCATCATGTGCCAGTTCTGTGGCTAGTGATTTGGCGTGTCCTCGTTCGGAGGTTATGAACACTGCGTACTCGCCTTCGATAGATCGTGAGTTTTTTTGAAACGTTCTTTTGAAGCGTTGCGCTATGGATCTCCTTCCGTGGACAATGAATGCAGTTTTATTCATTCGTACTTAATGGCTTAAAGCAAATGTCGTAAATCTGCTAAAACACTACGGATTAAAAGGCGTTTCTTCACTAAGAAAGTTAAAATAGAAACTATGAAAGCCATTTGGAACGGGCAGGTAATTGCCGAAAGTAACGATACCAGGGTTGTAGAAGGAAATCACTATTTTCCAGCGGAATCGATAAAGAAAGAATATTTCAAAGACTCCAATACGAGCAGCGTCTGCCCTTGGAAAGGAACGGCCTCCTACTATAACATAGATGTAGATGGAAACGTGAATACGGATGCCGCCTGGTATTACCCTGAAACCAGCGACCTGGCGAAACATATCAAAGGATATGTGGCTTTTTGGAAAGGGGTGGAGGTAAAGGAGTAAACAAGTCAAATCGAAAAGCTTACCAAGCCTCTAAGGCTTGGTAAGCTTATTTTTAAGTTAGAAATCGTCAGGAGAAGTTGACGGTTTAGCCTTCAAGGGCACATACTAAAAAGAATTAAGCTCCAATCTTGTCGGTGGCAAAGATCCCTGACGGGATGACTTAATAAAAAATTCAGACGAATTTAAGGTTTAAACCGCGTCACCTCCTCCGGGTCCGCCCTAAAAACTTGAAGGCGTCTACTAGCATGTAAGTACCTATTCCACCGGTTACGCCCCCAGTAACAAGTAATACCTGGCCTAATTCATCATTATCTCTGCCTAGCATCAGCCCTCCAGCTATGGTAATACTGTAACCTAAGGTAGCTACAAAAATGCCTTTCTGAAATTTGCTTTTAGACTTTTCCAGGTTAAGGTTGATATTGTCAACATCCGCTTTTATGGATAGTATTTCAAGCTTTAAGGAATCTAAATTACCTTGTGCTTGTGCTTTTATTCCAAGCGTAGAGCCAGCTATAAATAATAAGAGGAGGGTAAAAATCTTCATTATATCAATACTAACAATATTTTCGAAAAATTGCCTAAAAACCGTTCCCAAAAGTTATCGAGCATGGCGGGTGGTACCTGGCCGGGAAAGCTACTTATTTAACCAATCTTTAAAATCAGCTGTGCGTCCGCGACTGACCATGAGTTGATGATCACAAGGCACGGTTAATATAATTTCCAAGCGGTTATCCCTCGCTTTTACTTCTTTAATGGCGTCAATACAGAGGATATATTGCCTGTTAATCCGGAAAAAGCGGGATGGGTCGATGAGCTTATCATCCAGTTCTTCCAGGGTGTGATCTATAATATACCGCTTACATTCCGATGAAGACATGAGGTAGCAGATCTTATCTTCGGCATAAAAATAAGCGACATCTCCACTGTTTTTAAATTGTATTCTGGAGCCGAACTTCACTACAAAACGCTGTTTAAACGTCTTCTCTCCTTTTTGTAAAATAGATTGTATTAACGCACCATCGATGACTGGGGCGGGCTGTGCGTTTTTTGAAAGCTCTTTAAACTTATTAATGGCGGCATCCAGCTCTTCATATTTCACCGGTTTTAAGAGGTAGTCAATGCTATTCAATTTAAACGCCTTCAGCGCATACTCATCGTAGGCGGTAGTGAAAATGATCGGTTTAGAATAGTTGATCTTACCGAAAATTTCGAAGCTTTTCCCATCTGCCAGTTGAATATCCAGGAAAACCAGGTCAAGCCGGTCCTGATGGCTGCTCATAAAGGCTGCAGCCTCTTTTACCGTGTCAACCGTGTACAGCACATTAATGCTCGGGTCGTAGTCCCGGATCAATTTTTCAAGCCGTTCCACGGCCAACTGTTCGTCTTCTACAATCAGAACGTTCATGCTTCCGTCTCGATGATGGGAATTTTTACACGGAAAACGCCATTGTCACTGACCTCGACCGCATCTTCTCCACAAAGATAGTTGTATCGGTCTCGGATATTATTCAACCCGATGTTGGTGGATTCTTCCTTCACTTCTTTGAGTTGAATGCTATTTTCAACAATAATATACTTCCCATTCGAAAAAACCTTGATGGCCAGTGGCGTGGCTTTTGAAACTACATTATGCTTGATCGCATTTTCTATCAAAAGTTGTAAAGTAGCGGGAGCAATATAGGTATCACGCACCCGGTCCGCAATTTCTTTTTTAATATCCAGGTTATCCTGAAAACGAATTTTTAACAAATAAATATAAGATTCCAAAAAGGCGATTTCCTCACTAAGCTTAACGATCTTATTTTGCTGATTAAAAAGCAAGTAGCGATAGACATTACTTAGTTGATCAATAAACTTGGAGGAGGTGTCCGCATCCTTATACACCAAGGAACTCAACACATTAAAGCTATTGAAAAGAAAGTGTGGATTGATTTGATTACGCAAAGCCTCAAAACGAGCCTCAGCATTTTGTTTTTTCAACGTTTCAGCTTCCAGTTGCGCATTTTTATATTGCGTAACAAAGAAATAGATGGCATTAATAGAATGTAAGAATAAGTTAATACGAAAGGCAAAACCCAAAGCTAATTTTAAGGTAAGTGTGCTATGTGACGCCTCACCAAAGTATAGACTTAACGTTCCGGTTACGATTAAAGCAATGACAGTAACGGAAATAACGCTGAACCCAAAAAAGAGAATTAGCGGGTGTATTTTACCCAGGTTAAGTTTTTGAGAGAGGTCTGAAAGGAGGCGGTTACTTTCCCATACGGCAATAACCATTAAAAGCAGAACCGAGAAAAAAACCAGAGAATTGATCTGGTAGCCAAAAAGGCGGTCTCCCTCCGTAAAAAGGATGTTCAAATACGAATATATTGCCAGAAGCAATATGAAGAGATATCTGTATTTGATTTTGAACATGGTACTAAAAAACAACACGAACCCTGTAAATAGGTTCGTGCTGTATGTCAAATAATGATTAAGGTAATATCACTTGATCAATTGTGTGAATTACTCCGTTAGTACCGAATATATCAGTACCGGTAATTGAGGCATTCGTTGTGCCTAATTCTAGCACATCATCAGCATCTGCAATAGTTAAATTATTGTTAAGAGTCCAAGATCCACCAGCTAAAGGTGTTACTGTCGCTTGCATATTACCATCTAAGACATTGGGGATATCAGTAGAAAATATTCTGCCTGAAACAACATGATACTGTAATACTGTAGCAATTACTTCAATACCTCCTGCAGCGGTTACCAAACCATTAAGATCTTGCACTTGGGCCAGCGTAAACAATGCTTGAAAAGCTGCGTCAGTTGGAGCAAAAACGGTAAAAGCTCCATCTGGGTTACTTAAATCAGTTATTAAATTGGGAGCATCCATGTCATTTTGTACCGCAGTTAATGCAGCAACTAATAGCCCGAACTCTGCTTCGGTAGCTTGTGAAGCAGCTACCGCAATATCCACTACGTTCTGAGAAGCCGGCATTAAAACATTATCCAAAACATGTACTACACCATTCCCTTCAATGATATCAGTAGATACCACTTCTGTTGTACCATTAATAAATACACCATCTGTGTTTTTACTTAAATAAAAGTTACCATTTAAAGTTGGA
The DNA here is from genome assembly GCA_039199635.1 of Bacteroidota bacterium. GTDB lineage: Bacteria > Bacteroidota > Bacteroidia > Cytophagales > Cyclobacteriaceae > Fulvivirga. The sequence goes on from JBCCSU010000059.1 coordinate 12,385, forward strand.
ACAGCACTCCCTGTTTCTGGTAAATTGGCTTCCAGTACTTCTGTGTTAAGAACATGGTACTGTAAAATAGGTATTAGCTCGTTATTTGGTGGCAAAGTTGTTATGCCAGCTGCTTCAAATGCTGCATTAGTCGGTGCAAATACGGTCCAATCATTGTCATCACCGATTAGATCATCTAATAACCCAGCGGCGACAACAGCTGCAGTGAGTGTCGAGAAATCCTTATTAAAATAAGCCGGAGCAACTACAGTATTAACAATACTGGCTGGTGTCGCTGGCACAAGCACCGCATTAATAATATGTACCACACCATTGCTTGCATTTATATCAGCCGATGTTACAGTAGCTCCATTAATAGTAACTCCGGATGTTGTACCCACGGTCACATTTTCACCTTGTACAGTGGCAATGGTCTGTCCATCGTTGAGACTAGTGGAAAGTGCTGCAGTTCCTGATACTACATGGTATTCTAGTACTTCTCTTAGTACAGACTCAGGTACATTATCGATTGAGGTTTGTCCAATAGCAGTTAGTAATGCATCGAATGCTGCATTAGTCGGTGCAAATACAGTAAAACTACCTGAACCACTTAATGTACTTACTAAATCTGGAAATTTAGTTAAAGCTGCCTCCAATGATGATAAATCATTTGTATTCTGGGCTAAGGTTACAATGTTATCCAAAGGTGGGGCAGGCGTATCATCATCATCACCACAACTAGACAACGTAAAGATCAGCCCGGCCATTAAGACTGCTACTGAATAAGCCTTCAGATGGCTTAACATTAAAATTGATAATTGTTTCATCATTAAAAAATTTAAAATTAGTTTCTTGATTTCGTTGATCTAACCACTTAAAAGCTCATTTTGTGTAGTTTAAAGGAGTGACTGGTAGATAAAATGGAGTGAGCTGCATCAAATCCGAAATGAGTGAACGCTCGGTATGTTTGAAACAAGTCTATTTAGAGGAGGTTCTTAGATAGTCCCTGCGTTAACGTGAGTTCAATATCAAATCTGACCTACAGCGTCATTGCGGAATTTTTCTTCTAATCTTTTATTTAAAAGGAAGAAAAATATCCGCAATCCCCCGGGCCGGTATTATGAGATACATGATAAAATCATTTCTTCTGAAAACTAGAGCTGATTTTCTGGTATGACGACCAGAACTCACGTTACGTTAAGTAAATTCTCAGGTCGAGTTTTCTCGTTTATGAAAACCCCCGAGAAAATTTGTAGAACCAACCTCTGAAAGCATAGACGTGTCTTAAGGACGGAGGAGAATAAAAATGAAAAAGTTAACTGTATTAGTAGTAATGTTTATGTTCGTTTTCGGCTGTAATGAATCCGAAGATCTAAGGGTCAATCCTAAAGAGGAATCTGCACCGGTTAAGTCAGATCCATTTCAGCTTTTAGAGGTAGCGATTGAAGACCAGCTATTGAAAATAGAAGTTTCCTATGGAGGAGGCTGTGAAGAACATGATTTTCAGGTGGTTTGGCCGGAAGTGATTACAGCGGTGTTTCCACCGGATTTTTCTGTGATTCTTAACCATCAGAGTAACAATGATCCGTGCTTCGCTATTGTCACTGAAGTGCTGGAATTTGATATTGGCCAAAGTGGATTAAAACTGTCTGATGAAGCCATTGGGCAAATGAAGATTACGGTTATCAACGGTTTTGATCATACGGAGAAGATCTCAAATAAGTAAGAAGTTTCGTATCCATTTATTAAAATATGAGGAAACAAAATTAGGAATCGCCATATTTAACGGTTGTTAAATACCTGGCGAAATGGATCAAAGGAAACCTGAGAGCTCTTCACCCTCAAAAAATGAAACACCGGAATGGCTAAAGCTGATTCAGACCAACTCTTGGGAGGCAGAGTTACTAATATCAGCTTTATTGCTATACATGCTTTTTCAGGTACCTGAATTTATAGAGAATTACGGCCGCCAGCATTATCCGCGTGGGTTTGTAGGTTTTATTTTTCAAGTATTTGTAACCGCGCTAAAAGTGTTGAGAGTTGGATATTCTCTTCACATCATTGCTCGAGGAATCTGGGTAGCGAGCGTAGGGCTGAGTTCTATTTACCCCAAAAGTATCAATCTAGAGAAGCTCAAGTTTAAGAATCGTTTTAGAAAAGAAATTGAAGAGGATGAGGGACTGGAAAAAACGATAATAGGGCTAGAAAAGATAGCGAGTTTGAGCTATTCTATTTCATTCATGCTTTCGGGTATGGTGATTAGTGCAGGCCTGCTCATCGTTTATGTAGGGTTATGGCAGGAGTTTGTAATCAACACTGGATTTGAAAGCGGCAATAAATTTCTGATAGGAATAGGTGTAATAGGTATTTTCATATATCTCGTAGTACTGCTAATCTTATTGATCGATTTTCTAACTAACGGGTTTTTCAGAAGAGAATCCTGGGCCTCCAAGCCATTCTACTATGTGGCTGTAACCTTCCGAGTACTTACCTTATCCTTCATATTTAATCGCATTTATTTAACCATTATATCCAATTTGCCGCGATGGCAAACCTACCTGGTGCCCATTTTAAGCATAGTTATTTTAATTGGCTACAAGTACCTGGAGAATAAGATAGATGATTGGGATGAGGAAAGATATCTGGAGACGGCTTTCGGAGCTGTAAGTAACGCCAACTATGAAAATCTCCGGAGTGAAGATGATCCTATGTTTGCCACTATTCAGAGCGATATTATTTATGATGGTGTAGTGCGTTTATTTGTAGATACGCACGGTCAGATCTCTCAACTTTATCTAAAAGATGACGATTATGACCGAAATAAATGGAGTTCATTGACCAATAGGCAAAAGTCAATTTTCGCCAGTAAGTATATGAAAGTGACGGTAGATGGTTTAATTTATGATTCGTTAGACTGGTTAGATTATGTACATCCTGAGACATATAATACTGGGTTCCTAAATTATATAAACCTGTCAGGGCTTGAGAAAGGACTCCACACCATAATCGCGGAGTTAGATACTGCTAATTTTAATGAGCTACAAAAGCGCTTTGTTCGAGAACAAGATCCGGTCTTGGTCCGGTATGCAGAAATTAGCTTTTATAAAGCGCACTAAATTCTCTTAAATGAACTTTACCTTCGGGGTAAGCGATAAATAAAGCACTCATTTCCTTCAAACGTGCGCTTTTCCTGAAAGGTAAAGCCTAACCGTTTATAGAATCGATGTGCTTTTACATTCGTTGCTAATGGGTCTATTAGAATAGCGGAAACTTCTGGTTTGGAAAAGCATCGCTCAATCGCTTGTTTCATCATTTCTGTACCGTACCCTTTATTGAGATCGCTTTCCTCTCCTATCCAGATGTCTATGGCTCTCAAATGAGGTGATACTTCGCCCCAGTAGTGACTCTCCTCCTCAGCCGGGTCTATTATTTGCACAAAGCCAATTGGTCTGCCGTCTAATTCACCTACCAGTTGCTCCCTCCATAGCGGTTCGTGGAGAAGCTCGCGCTCCCAGTCCCAATCATCGTCAGGATCACAGGCGATAACGTGAGGCTTTGTATCCCAATATTCAAGCAGATCAAGGTCATCAATACTGGCCTTTCTAAAGCAAATTTGGTTCACTATTTACAAAATTCTCTTATCGATTTTGAAGCATCCTCTGAGCCTAGCTCTACCGCTGTATTAAGGTCTAAACAACCATCATAATTATTGCCTAAATTGATCTTGGCTAAGCCTCTCTGATGAAAAGTTTCAGGATCATTCGGGTATAACTCAATGCTATAGGAATAATCCTGGATAGCGCCTTTGTAGTTTTTTGTGGCTGTTTTAGCCAGTGCCCGGTTGTCATAATAAACAGGATTATAAGCGTCCAGCTCGATAGCTTTTGAATAATCATCAATGGCACCATCACTGTTTTTGAGGTTGTATTTTATAACACCACGTAAATTGTAAGTATCCGGATCATCAGGATAAAGTTCAATGCTTCTGTTGTAATCCGCGAGTGCCCCTTCAAAGTCCTGCTTACTGCTTTTAGCCAACGCTCTGTTTTCATATTTTACAGGATCTTTATCATCCATTTCTATGGCATTATCATAATCAGCGATAGCCTCATCTACTTTTTCGATATTATATTTTGCCACGCCTCTAAAGCTCCAAACTTCAGGATCATTTGGGTTTAGACTAATAGACTTATTGTAATCATCAATAGCGCTGATGTATTCTTCTAACTCTGCCTTAACCACTGCTCGGTTAAAGTACTTATCAGCATCATCAGGATCTAGTTCAATGGCCTTGGAAAAATCAAACAAAGCCCCTTGAAGATCTTCAATATTGTATTTAGCAAAACCTCTATTGTTATAGGCGGCAATGAGTTGATCGTTTAATCTGAGCGCTTGATTAAAGTCCTCAATTGCGCCATAATCATCTCCCAGATTAAACTTGGCTTCCCCCCTGTTATTGTAGGCTTCAGCAAACGTAGAGTCTACCTCCACGGCAAAGTTGTAATCACCAATAGCACCGTAAAAGTCGCCTAATTGATTTTTAACAAAACCACGCTGATTGAGCGCCTTCTTGTTCTTAGGATCATTGATGATCAGCTTATTAAAGTGAGCGAGGGCCTCTTCAAACTGATCATTTTTAATATTTTGAAGACCTAGCTCATAAAGATCGGACTGTGCCCATGAGCCAAAACCTGCCACCACAAAGACTAAAAGAGCTATTAGTTTTTTCATACGAAGTACCTTAATCACTTAAAGATACAACCCTTGATCCAACAAAAGGATTTCCTTTGAACTTTCTGGTCAGAGAATAACTAAAGGTACTTCTTGGTTTTCCAAAATGGTATAAATCAGCTAAATGGATACACTGCTTCCCGCTAGGCGAACATATTTCTTAAAAGTGAGACCAGGAGATTTTCTTCTTTCGTGATTAATTCTGCCCGTCTGGTTTATGTTAAAGCAAACCTATGCCACTGAGTTGAAAATATCAGTGATTAATCTTGGAACTGATGCCGCGCTATTTCCGGATTAATGATATTCATATTAGGATCAAGCTCGGCATTCAGTCGGGTAGCTACCTGATCCAGATTTTGTGCGCACTCTTCCATTTTTTCCATAATAGTGCGGCTAAAAGCTTCATCTTCCTGATGTTTTTGCCATAGCTGAATCAAACCCAACATACTCGCTACCGGTGCTCTTAGCTCGTGAGAAGTAATATTTGCATATCTGCGAATAGCACGATCTTTTCTTTCTAAAGCTGATATAAGCCCCTTGTAAATATTTTCAAATTTATTTGATTCAGTATCCATAGAAGTGAGTTAAATATGAAACAAAAATAAATTCTACAACGAGCATTCATTTAAGGGTTTATTGCTATTCTTGAAAATAGGTGTTTCACTTAGTAGTTAAGTATCAGAGAAATTAGGAGTAACAAAACCTTAGTACTTGCGTCAATAGATAAATGAGAAAAACAATCTGGTTTCTGGTCGTTCTTATCGCGATAGGTAGTTGTAAAAATGCCAGCCAATCTCCCGAGTTCAGAAAAGTGGATAATGTGCGGGTGGCTAAAGTGGACGGAAAAGAGGCTTTGCTCAATGGAGATGCCTTTTTCTACAATCCTAATAAAGCCAGCTTATTTCTAAAAAGGGTGGATATAGATGTGTTTTTGGAAGATAAGCGCATCGGAGCTATCAATCAGGCATTAAAAATGAAGGTCAAAGGGGAATCTGAATTTAAGATACCCGTAGATGCCACGTTTAATGTCAGTGATATTGGGCTGCTAAACGGGCTCATGAGCCTGCTGGGAGGAAAAAAGATGAAAGTACGTTATGTAGGTAAGGTAAAACTAAGGGTGTATGGAGTGCCCGTAGCAGTACCTGTTGACTATGAAGATGAAATTAGGTTAAAGTTTTAGCCATCCCTCAAATTGGAACAAGTGAATATTTGATTTATCTTGTTCTTATGATCAACCTTTTTCAAATAAAGCCCATTGTTTGTATTTTACTCTTCAGTCTGTGTTTAGGGTCATGTCAAGAGCCAACTAAGGAGGCAAGACTTACCTTTACTGTTTCCATAGCTCAAGCCCTGGCTGATAAGCCTTCCGATGGCAGGATCATTCTTTTGCTAGCGAATAACGATGCTTCTGAGCCACGTTTTCAACTCACAGACGGCACAGATTCACAGCTTGGCTTCGGAATAGACGTTGAAGGTTTAGATACTGGTGATCAAGTAGTTTTTGACCATAAGGCTTTTGGCTACCCCATTGAGAGAGTTGATCATATACCCCCCGGCGAGTACTACGTACAGGCCGTTATGAACCGCTACGAAACATATGATCTATCTACCGGTCATACGGTTAAGCTTCCGCCTGAAAAGGGGGAGGGTCAGCAGTGGAATCGTAAACCCGGAAATTTTTATAGCCTTCCCCAAAAGATCGTTATTGGTGAAGAGGCTAGTAGTTACGATATCATCCTGGATCAGGTTATTCCTAATGTTAAAGAGCCGGTAGATACCGAGTTTATCAAACATGTGAAGATTAAAAGTGAGTTGCTCTCTGACTTCTGGGGTAGAGATGTATTTCTAGGCGCCCATGTTTTAATTCCAAGAGGCTTTGCGGAGCACCCTGAGGCCAGGTATCCTTTAATGATTTTCCACGGCCACTTTCCGAGTGACTTTGGCGGATTTAGAACAGATCCCCCGGACCCTGATCTGATACCTGATTACAGCGCCCGATTCAATGTAGCCGGATATAACATCGTACAACAGCAAGAGGCGTATAACTTTTATCAAAAATGGGTGAGTGATGATTTTCCCAGAGTGTTGATAATTAAAATTCAACACGCTAACCCGTATTACGATGATTCGTACGCCGTGAACTCAGCGAATCTAGGTCCCTACGGAGATGCAATTACTTATGAACTTATTCCGTACATTGAAAAAGAATTTAGAGGTATCGGACAGGGCTGGGCTAGATTTTTATACGGTGGATCTACCGGCGGCTGGGAGGCGTTAGCCGCTCAGGTCATGTATCCTAAAGAATACAACGGCTGTTTTGCTGCTTGTCCAGACCCTATAGATTTTAGGGCTTATACTTCTACAAACCTCTATGAGGATGAGAACGCTTATTATTATAAAAGTGATTTCAAGCAAACTCTGAAGCCTGGCCACCGAGACTCACTGGGCAAAGTAGATGCTTCTTTAAGAGACATGAACATGCGAGAACTGGTCTTAGGAACAAAAAGCAGATCAGGCCAGCAATGGGACATCTGGGAGGCCGTATATTCCCCGCAGGGTGGCGATGGTTATCCGCAGCGAATTTGGGATAAGAAGACAGGAATGATCAATAAAGAAGTGGCTGAATATTGGAAAGAAAATTACGATCTACGGCATATTTTAGCTCGTGATTGGAACAAGCTAGGCGCAGACCTTAAAGGGAAGATCCATATTTACTGTGGTGATATGGATAATTATTACCTCAATAACGCCGTGTATCTAATGGAAGAGTTTTTGGAAAATACCAAAGACCCTTACTATTCCGGAGGAGTAGACTATGGTGATCGCGCGGAACACTGCTGGAATGGTGACCAGGACAATCCGAATTACATTTCGCGATTAAGATATAATACTATGTACCTGCCAAAAATTATGAAGCGAATTGAAGAAAGTGCTCCTGAAGATGCGGATTTGAAAAGTTGGAGGTATTGAAAAACATTGAGATAATTTCAGGCTTCTATTTTTCAAAGGCGTTCAAGTGGACCGCTCTTATTTGTTCCAGCCTACTTATTGTTTATATGATTTACTCAGCTATTTATTTCTGGATGATTCCGGTACTGATATTAATAGTATCTGGGGTATTTAGTGCGAAAGATCAAATAGTAATAGAGAACCATACTTTATACGATAGATTTCAATTATTAGGTCTGAATATGACCGAGACTCAATATGAATATCATGAATTAAAAGGCATTCTTATAACTAAGAAAAGAGTAGTGTATACAGCCAATAGCAGAGGTAGGAGTGGAACAACCGACTTTTACGAATATATAGGTCATTTGCTATTAGACGATGAAAAAGTTGAGCTAGTTAGGGAGACAGAACTTCAAAAACTTTGGGAGAAACTGGAATTCATTAGTAAAAAGCTAAATATTTCTATGAGTAAAGACTTCTCCCGAGTTTGACGCGATTTTGATTTAAACAACTGGTTATGAGCGAGTTAATTTTTTTCAGGCACACCACAGCTACCTAAGGTAATTGGCTAGTTTTAGTTTCGGGATCAGGTTGGTCAATGGTTTGATTCCC
>JBCCSU010000060.1:0-20559 GCA_039199635.1 Bacteroidota bacterium
AATTAAAAATGTTGAAAATGTGCCTAAATATTATGTTCTGGTTAATTAGAAATTTGGATCTAGTAACATAGACTAATCTCCAAAAATTGATTAGAGGGTCATGAACCAATTTTCAATAAGTTAATTTCAATATACTTTATTGCTTCGTTTAAAGCGCTTAGAGATCATTTATTGACAGCTTTTCGATGTTCTGAGTACTCTATTTTTCTTGAACCCAAGTTATTGGATTTTGATTGGTTGTTATTTTATTAATGGTTCTGGAGAAGACTAGGTTTACGATCGCGCAAGCCTATTTCGTGGTATCTCTCAGCACTAAATCTGGTGTGATGACAATTTTTTCATTAATCATTACCTCGTCCTGCTTGATAATTGAAATTATTTTTTCAGCGGTTAGATTACCCATTTCAGAAGATACTTGACGTACGGATGATAATTGTGGTGTCATGTATGTTGCAACCGGTTCATCAGAGAAGCCAATTACAGCTATGTCTTCCGGGATTTTTTTATCCATTTGGGTGATAACATTTATAGCATAATTAGCCACATAATCATTGAAGACAAAAAGACCATCCATTTCGGGGTGCTTCGAAATGGTTTTTCTGATAAATTTATTAATAGAAGCAGGTTCAAATTCATAATAGTGAATCAATGATTCATTTGTTACTATGTCATGATCGTTAAGCGCATCTAAGTAGCCATATAATCGATTGTTACTATTATTGAGATTAATACTTCCTGTGATATGAGCTATACATTTGCACCCTGATTCCAACAGGTATTTAGTTGCGTTGTACGCAGCTTTATGATCATTGGCAACAACCTTCGGAACGGGTAGAAAGTTGGCCACTCGATCAAAAAATACCAATGGTATCTCATGTTTAAGTATACGTTCGAAGTGATCAAAGGCTTTAGTTTGCATAGAAATGGCTGCTAAAACACCATCTACCCGATGCATCAGACAGGCTTGCACGGCCTTCTGTTCTTTACTTATTGATTCGGAAGTGTTGAAAAGTAAAATGGAATATCCAGCTTCAACTAACGTTTTTTGAATACTTTCAATCACTTTGGCAAAGAAATGAATCGAAAGGTCGGGAACAATGATTCCAATTATTCTACTTTGCCCTTTTTTTAGTTGGGTTACTAAAGGATTAGCTTGATAACCTAACTCCTCTGCCAAGTCTTTTACATCCTTCCTGGTCTTTGCACTTATACGTGGATTGTCAGCAAGTGCACGTGACACGGTACTATGCGAGATGCCCAGACGATTGGCTATTTCGGTCATAGTTACAAACTTTCCCATACTTCAAAGATAACATGCACAATTGTGCTCAGCAACTAATTCTGAGTATTGTCAAATTCAAAACTATTGCGCTTTAATTCTGCAGAAAGAATCATATTCTGCTTTTCATATCTATTATGTATTTCGACAGATAAAAGAGATTCAAAGAAAATGTCAACATCAAACTATACGATCTATCTAGCTTCAGATTCATTAAGTTTTCTGGAACCAGAATCTATCACTAAGTTGGCAGCCTCTCACTTTGCGGATTGCAGGTATGAGCTTATTAAATTCCCTAATGTAAAAACATCGCAGAAAGCGGCAGAGATCGTACAGCAGGTAAAAAGAAGTGTTCCTACCCTGCTCGTTTTTTCAACTGCTCTTACCGAAGTTAGGGATACCTTCTTGATAAAAAGCTTAGAGGCCAATGTACAATGCATAGACTTGCTTTCCCCCGTTATCAAATCCTTAGGGCAAGTGTTAAAAAGGGCACCTGTCTATAATATAGATTATTCTTGGCAGCTGAGTGACGAATATTATCGAAGAACTCACGCAATTGAGTTTGCTATCAATAATGATGATGGTAAAAGTTTGAATTCTCTTCAAAAGGCAGATATTATTTTAATCGGTGTTTCTAGAACTTCTAAAACTCCGCTGAGTATATATCTCGCCTATCATAGCTATTTGGTGATTAACATACCTCTGGTTTCTGAAAGGAGTATTCCTCAAAACTTCTATAGGGTATCATCAAAAAAAGTCATCGGATTAACTATCAATCCCAATCGCCTAAATGAGATCCGAACGGAACGTAATACAGCCATGGGCCTGAATACAGAATCCAGCTACTCCGACCTTAATAATATTATCAACGAGCTGGAGTTTGCAGACGCTATAATGAAAAAAGTGGGGTGTCCAATTATAGATGTAACAAACAATGCGGTGGAAGAAACGGCCGAGAAGATTATGAAATTAATAAACATAAAACGTAGAAATAGTCATGAGTAAATTTGTGTACGCATTAAACGAAGGTAACCAGGCAATGAAAAACCTTTTAGGTGGCAAGGGAGCAAATCTTGCTGAAATGACTCAATTGGGCTTACCTGTTCCCTCTGGTTTTACGATTACCACCGAAGCCTGTAATCAGTATTTTAAGGGTGGAAACAAGATCAGTGCCTCTATTGTCTCTGAAATAGAAAATGCAGTTGCTAACCTGGAAGAGAAAACTGGTAAAAGTTTTGATCATTCACCATGTTTGTTGGTTTCAGTTCGTTCCGGATCGGTGATTTCCATGCCTGGAATGATGGATACCATACTCAACCTTGGACTCAATGATGATAATGTCAGGATAGTGGGTGAGCGTACTAGATCTATGCGCTTTGCTTTAGATTGTTATCGTAGATTCATTCAGATGTATAGCAATGTTGTTTTAGAGGTCCCTCTATATCATTTCGAATCTGTGTTAGAAGATTATAAGAACAAATATGATCTTCAGAGCGATCAGGATTTGTTGGAAGCGCATTTGGAAGAATTGATCTTCGATTACAAGAAGGTAGTTCATGAGCACACTGGAAACCCTTTTGAACAATCGCCTAAAAAACAACTATATGCAGCCATAGAAGCTGTATTTAAGTCATGGAATAACGAAAGGGCTAATGTTTATCGGAAGCTGAATCATATACCTGATTCGATGGGAACTGCTGTGAATGTGCAGATGATGGTTTTTGGTAATATGGGGAACACTTCGGGCACCGGGGTGGTATTTACCAGAGACCCTTCGACGGGGCAAAATACACTTTATGGTGAATTTCTGATGAATGCGCAGGGCGAGGATGTCGTAGCCGGAGTCAGAACACCTAGGCCTATTGATGAACTAAAAGAAATTGATCTTGCCGTATTTAAAGAATTGGCGGAATCGGCCAAAATTTTAGAGGAACACTATAAAAATATGCAGGATATAGAATTTACCATCGAGAAGGGAAAGTTCTTTTTATTACAAACAAGAAACGGGAAGAGATCAGCAGCCGGAGCAATTAAAATCGCAGTAGATTTTGTGTCTTCAGGCATAATAGATAAGGCTGAGGCCATTCATCAATTAGATTTGAATCAAATCGACCAACTTCTTCATCCGGTGTTTGACCAGGATCAACTGTCAATGACTAAAGAATTGGCGATTGGCCTGCCAGCTAGCCCAGGGGCAGCCACTGGCCAGATTTTCTTTAACGCAAAAGCAGCCCAAGAGGCTAGTGAACAGGGATTAGATGTGATACTCGTAAGAACCGAAACCTCTCCGGAGGACATTCAGGGAATGATTTCTTCAAATGGCATTTTGACGGCCCGCGGTGGCATGACCAGCCATGCAGCTGTAGTGGCACGAGGTATGGGCAAGTGCTGTGTATCGGGTTGTACCGCCCTTACAGTGGATGAACAAAAAGGAACAATGCAGATCAGTGAGCAACATATGAAAGAGGGCGATTTCATTTCTTTGGATGGAACAACGGGTAAAGTGTATGTAGGAAAGATTCAAACAAAATTTTCTAACATCAATGAAGACTTTTCTCTTGTTATGAGCTGGGGAGATGAATTTAGTGAATTGGCGGTCTTGGCTAACGCGGATACCCCCGCGGATGCCAAAAGAAGTAGGGCTTTTGGTGCAAAAGGAATAGGTCTTTGTAGAACGGAACACATGTTTTTCGAAGGTCAGAGAATCCGTGACATCCGTGAGATGATCATGGCTGAAACATCTGAAGGGCGAAGGACGGCATTGGATAAACTTTATCCGTACCAGAAAGAAGATTTTAAAGGAATTTTTAAGGAAATGAACACATTTCCCGTCAATATAAGACTACTTGATCCTCCCTTGCATGAATTTTTACCAAAGAGTAAAGAAGAAATGGAGGAGATGGCAGATCAACTCCATCTTTCTCATGAAGAGGTAGTAAAAGTGACGGAAGATCTCACTGAAGCCAATCCAATGATGGGATTAAGAGGGTGTAGGTTAGGGCTGATTTATCCCGAAATCTATCAGATGCAGGTGAAAGCCATTATTCACGCCGCTTTGGAAGTGAAAGCTGAGGACGGGTTCACTCCGGTACCGGAAATCATGATTCCGCTTGTTGGGAATGAACAAGAATTGTTGAAACTGCAGAGTATGGTAAAGGAAATCAAGAACAATTTAGACTTTGACAATGAGTTAGGATATGTGAAAATAGGTACAATGATAGAAGTACCCAGGGCTTGCCTTGCTGCCGATGAGATTGCCAAACATGCCGATTATTTTTCGTTTGGAACGAACGACTTAACTCAAATGACTCTGGGTTACAGTAGGGATGATGCGGGAACGTTCATGAGAAAATATTTGCAAGATAAAATCTTAAAGTATGATCCATTTCAACAGATTGACATCGAGGGTGTAGGAGAATTAATGAAAATAGCCGTAGAAAAGGGTAAGAAGAAACATTCTGAATTAAAAATTGGGGTCTGTGGAGAACAGGCGGGTGATGTAGACTCAGTCGCGTTTTTCAACGTACTCGGTTTGGATTACATTTCATGTTCACCTTTTCGAGTTCCAAAAGCAAGACTAGCTGCTGCAAAAGCTGCTATCAGTCAAAGTATAGAAAAAAATAGTTGAATCCTATTACCAAAAAATTCGATCTAGATGTCTAAGCCCAAAGCGGATGTAGATATTAATTCCTTCGCTCATCCTGTTGGAACTACTATTGATAGATTCATTGTACAAAAACAACAAGAATTTTCGGACGCTACAGGGGAATTAACACAACTCTTGCGTGATATTGTATTGGCCTCAAAAAAAATTAATAGAGAAATTAACCGGGCTGGGCTTAATGGAATTGAAGGACTTACAGATGAAGAAAATGTTCAAGGCGAAAAGCAGCGATTGCTCGATGTTATTGCAGATGTGCGCTTCACGCGAGCACTGGTCAATGTGAAACAGGTAGCAGCCATTCTTTCAGAGGAAGAGGAAGGAATTATCAATACAGGTAATAAGAACACCAAATACATTGTGGCTATTGATCCATTGGACGGATCATCTAACATTGATGTGAACGTTTTACTAGATACGATTTTTTTCCATTTATAAAAGGGTTACCAAGCCCAAAGAAGATTTCTCTAATGAAGTACTTCTTGCAACCCGGAACCAATCAAATAGCGGCCGGCTACATCCTCTACGGGTCATCTACCATGCTTGTATACACTACGGGCCGCGGTGTGAATGGATTCACCTATGAACCTTCTTTGGGTGAGTATTTTTATCACATCCGAATATCAAACAACCGGATAGTGGTGATTATTACTCGATAAATGAAAGCCAACATAAAACCTTTCCAGCGCATGTAAAGAAATTTCTGGCTTTCTGTAGATCAAAAGATATGAGTACTCGATAAGTTGGCTCATTAGTCTGTGATTTCCATCGTAATTTACTTAAGGGAGGTATTTACCTGTATCCATCCACTGGTACACATGTTGACGGGAAGCTGCGACTCCTTTATGAATGCAATGCCCTGGCGTTGATTACTGAACAGGCGGGTGGGTTAGTAACTAACGGGTATCAACGTGTTCTGGAGATTATTCCGGAATGGCATCATCAACGTGTCTCTTTCTATGCCGGATCTCGTAATTTGATGATGCAACTGGGCCAATGAAAGTGCCCTCTTGATTATCTAATAAATGGTCATACTTGCATAGGTTTATATAGCAAATTTTTATTCAGCTAGTAATTCAGGTGAAGGCTTTCCAACAATACGAGCTTAAGATTGTGTATAATACGATCATTGGTAAATACAACTCAAAAACAACACAGCTTTTCTCTCACCTTCAGATGTATCCTACTTGTCAAGCAATACAAGTACTTTTTCAATAAGTCTGGCTTTTTTTAGCTCTTATCACTACCAAGAATGTTAGCTAGGCTAACCTGACTATGCCGAACTAGCCAGACTTGATTTATTTGTTGGTCATTGACTTGTATTTTTTGCAATATGAGGCACATAAGAGGAGCTGCTTTCTAATGAAATGATAGTTTTTTGGCTACTTTTTAAGAAAATGATAGAAATAGGCAATCAATTGTAATCAAAATTCAAAACATTTAATCTCTACCTCAAATACATTTGAGATCACTTAACGCATTCTAAAATAATACTTGTTCAACATTTTAATCAACCTATTTAGATGTGACGATAGAATAAGATGAGTCGGAATGAAATACTTAACTATTAACATGTAAACCTTATGAAACATTACTACAAACAGAAAATGCACAGGTGGTCATTACCCAGATTTAAAGTATATGAAATACAATCACATAACACTGAGAGAATATGAATTGTGGACTACTACTAAAAATTATTTTAAGGGCTATTAAGAGATCATTCCGAGGCGCTGTTATTATTTGTTTTCTTGTGAGCTCTGTGTATGCTACTGATCCGAATCATCAAATAGATACTGATAATGTGAAAATTGATGATGCTAACTTAACCACTCGACTACGAGATGATTTAGAAAAAACGATTTATTCATCAATAGGCAGAGCTGAAAATAGTAAAAAAGAATCTACTGTTTCCGCGAGTAATCTTGCGGTTATCACCGGAAAGGTCATTGACGAAAATGGCGAAGGACTTCCAGGTGCGGCTGTTGTTGAAAAAGGAACTCAGAACGGAACCATAACGGATGCAGACGGAATTTATAAACTCGATGTTTCTGAGGGGTCCATACTTGTAGTAGCCTTTGTTGGGTACGAAACCGTGGAAATCCAAGTTGGGAACCAAGCTGTGATTGATTTTCAGTTACAACCAGACGTTGAGCTACTTAAAGATGTTGTTGTTATCGGCTATGGGTCTTCCAAGAAGAGTGACTTGACAGGTTCAGTTTCCTCAATTAAGGGAGAATCGCTAACTCAAAATGGTTTTATTGGTCTGGAACAGTCATTAGCAGGAAGAGCAGCAGGAGTGGTGGTAACACAAAATTCAGGAACACCAGGCGCTGGTGCTGCTATCACGATACGCGGTATAAGTAGTTTATCAGGAAGTCAGCCGCTATATGTGATTGACGGGATTCCTCTTGACAATACCTCTGTAGATGGTTTAAATGCCGAAGGACAAAGTAGCTCAAATGTTTCACCACTTTCTCTTCTCAATCCAGCAGATATTCGATCTATTGAAATATTAAAGGATGCCTCAGCTACTGCTATTTACGGATCCAGGGGTGCAAATGGAGTGGTTCTGATTACAACAAAAACTGGAACAGGTAAGATGTCAGTGGAAATTAACCATGAAACTATTTTTGGGGCTTTACCAGACATAATTGACGTACTAGATGCGAACGAGTGGACAGTAAATAGAAATGAAGCTTTTATTAACAATGGCCTTGACTCTCTAAGAGTTACGCTGGTCGATTCTGCTAGCGTTGGATTATTACCTTCTCGGAATTGGCAGGAAGAAATTTTTCGAGAAACGGTTTCGACCAATACCAGTCTGTCGTTTAGTGGAGGCGATGAAAGGACTAGTTATTTACTTTCTGCGAATGTATTGAATGCCGAAGGCATAGTGGAAGATACGGATTTTACGAGAGTACAAACAAGGTTAAATTTAAGTTCGCGGATTTCGGATAAGCTTAAAGTAGGAAGTACACTTACCTATTCCTCAGCACAGACCAGCACACAATCGACCAATACTAATGTAAACGAAAATAATGGAACTGCTAGTATCATAAGACGAGCACTAATTTTTAATCCCAGTGCACTGATTTTGGAAGAAGACACTGAGGATGGAATTCTACCAGTAACTCCTTTGACGTTTATCGAAAATAATGATTGGGATACACAAAAAGACCAGTTTATTGGAAACTTGTATGCAGATTTAACATTAGCCAAAGGGCTATCTTTTAAGACAACGGTTACCTATCAAAGCATAATCACGAAACAGCGTTTTTATCAAAATAATCTGGAAAACGTCGGTATTCAGATTACCAATAATCGAAGGGGGTGGGCTAGAACCAGGGATACAGAAAGCTTGAACTACACAAATACCAACCAATTAAACTATACAAATACATTTGGACAACATCAGATCAATGTTGATCTTGGGCAGTCTCTGGAATGGCGGGAAACGCAATCCATAGCGACTTCCAATTTTGGATTTCCGAATGACTTACTCACCTGGTATGCGCCTCAAACATCAGAATTTCAAGATCTTGATCTAGTTAACTTCAGAGATTCTAGATTGGCATCTTTTTTTGGTAGGTTAAGATATAGCTACAAAAACAAGCTGCTATTTACTTTCACATCTCGCTACGATGGATCCTCCAAGTTTGCAGCCAATAATAAATGGGCTTTTTTCCCAGCAGCTTCTATGGCTTACAAATTTGAACAGGAACAATTTATGGAAAATATTTCTGCTATTAGTCAAGCGAAAGTAAGGGTTAGTTATGGTATTGTTGGTAACCAAGCTATTCAGGAATATCAATCTTTGGCGCAATTAGCTCCAGATCAGTTTACCTTTGGCGAAGGTAGCGGTGGAGAAGGCCTTAGCCCTATTTTTTTTACAGCACAGCTTCCAAATTCAGACCTTAGATGGGAGACAACGGCACAACTCGATATAGGACTTGATCTGGGCCTTTTCGATCAAAGAATCATTGTAGTTGCTGATTATTTTAAGAAGAATACCGAGGATTTATTGATTGCTAACAATAGAATTCCTTCACAATCCGGTTTTTCTAACTACACAGAGAACTTTGGTAAAATGGAGTCGGAAGGGTTCGAACTTGGCCTTGATTTCCTAATGGTGGAAAAAGGAGATTTCAGTTGGAATTTGAATATAAACGCCTCTTCCGTTAAAGCTATAATCACAGACTTGTCTGCTGATGAAGTACAGGCAGGAGTTAATTTTGGGCAAGTCGGAACCGGAACTCAAAGATTGATCATAGGCGAAGAGGTAGGAACCTTTTTTGGCTTGAGAAGAGCGGGAATTGCCCAATTTGATGATTTTGTGGAGTTTCAAGGCTTATCATTGGAAGAGCAGATAGCCCTATACAATCAAGACAGGACAGCTACCTATACATTTATAGACGGGTATACTGGAGGGTATGCCAGAAATTCTGCGCTCAATAGACCAGGGCAACAGCTTTATTTTGATATAGATGGCGATTCGGTTATTACCGAATTGGATAAAGGAGTAATTGGTCAAGCTCAGCCGGATATTATGCTAGGTATTAGTAATAGGTTCAAATATAAGGGCTTCGATCTAAGTATTTTTGTTGATGCTCAGCTAGGTAAGGACATTACCAATGTGCAAAATTGGTCATTACTTAATTTTACAGGAAATCAGCAATTGGCCACGGCGAAAGAAGCTTGGACACCACAAAATCAAAGTACAGAATATCCAAGGTTGGATCAAAATAACTTAGGCGCATCCCAATTCGTATTTAGCGATAGATATGTTGAAGACGGCTCTTTTGTGCGGCTTCAAAATGTTACCATCGGGTATACATTACCCACTACGATTACCGACAAATTAAATTTGAGTGCTTTGAGATTATATGCCTCTGGGTCTAATTTGTTAGTATTCACTGACTATTCCGGGTACAATCCAGATGTAAATCTTGGCGGAAATAACAACCTATCCATAGGGCATGATAACGCGGGTTATCCTCTTGCAAGGCTCTATACCATTGGAGCAACGATTAAATTTTGACCTACAAAAACGAAGAAATTATGAAAACTAGATATATTATTGAGCTGCTGATCATTATTTCGTTCACCTTCTCGTGTGAAGATTTTCTCGAAGAAGAACCACCTGTTTTTATTTCTACTACCAATTTCTACCAAACGGCAGTAGACGCACGTACTGCAACGGATGCTATTTACGAATCACTACAAGATGGATCCAGTAACTCTATTTATGGACGTTGGTGGGCTGGTATCGACATTGGTACAGATGACATTACAAGTAGGACTAATAGAAATAATTACGGTAATTGGTTGGGACATACCATGAACCCATCAGATGTTTGGCTGGAGGCTTATCAAGTTTACCAAAATCTGTGGAGAGGTGTTGGTCGAGCAAATGACGTAATTCAATTTGTGCCACAAATAGATATGGATGAGGCGGAAAAGGCAGCCATCATCGGAGAGGCCAGAGCCCTGAGAGCACTATTGTACTTGCACTTGGTCAAAACGTGGGGTGATGTACCACTAGTCGTTAATTCGATTGAATCAACAGCCGATTTTAATCTACCACGTTCATCGGTTGATGAGGTATACGATCAAATAATCATTCCTGATTTACAATTTTCAGAAGAGAATTGTTTAGATGGACTGCATACTGGTCGCGTAACTAGGTGGACTGCAAAAATGATTTTAGCTGATGTTTATATGACGCGTGCAGGGTGGAGAAGGACGTCACAGGGTCAATTTGTTCAGGGTGATGCCTCAAACTGGGCTCTCGCACGAGATAAGGCAAAAGAAATTATTGATCAATCACCACACTCGCTTATCACCGAACCATATGTAGATGGCCAGCATATTTCAGCTGCATGTATTGTGCCGTGGATAGAATCTTTACCCTATTCCGTAGAGTCTATATTTGAGTTAGGTGCTGTGAATGTAGCCGGTTTTGGCTCATGGTTAACTAGAGACTGTAGTCCCAACGCCAATGGGACTAGGTATTGGGGTGCTGCAGGAGGTCGACCTTTGGAGGGAGAAGGAATTAATAGCACGGTGGCGCAGCTAAGATTTGCTGGTAGACCAGCTACTGTAGGTATGTTTATACCGACACCTGACATAGCTGAGCACTATGAAGCAGGTGATGAAAGAAGGGAGGCCTTTCTGATGACACGATATACTACACCGGAAGGTGACAATTATCTGTGTCAGCCGACCGTAAGAAAGTACGTAGATATTGACTATTTTCTTGGTGCTGAAAATACCAGCTTTCTCAACACAAATAGAAACTGGCTTCTCTATAGATATGCAGACGCACTGCTCATCTATGCAGAAGCGCAAAATGAAGCCGACGCCGCTCCCAATGGAGACGCATATGCTGCGGTAAATGAAATACGCAATCGAGCCGGACTGGCAGATCTCGATCCAGGCCTTTCTCAGCAAGATTTCCGGGTTGCCGTTTGGAGAGAAAGAAGAAGTGAGTTCGTAGGAGAAATGAAGAGAAAATTTGACCTGGTTAGAACAAATCGCTTAAGAACAGAAACGGAAAACATTAGAATTCAGTGGGACACAGATATTGGATCATTGACGTCTTATATAAATGCAAATCCACTCTATGCTACGACACCTTTCCCTGATAATGAGTGGTTGCTCCCCATTCCTCAATCAGAAATGGAACTGAACACGGACAATGGATGGGTTCAAAATGAAGGTTATGCTGGAGGCGAGTAAACAAGTGATATTACAATCAGCAGTAGAAAGGAGCGGGTACTTTGTATCTGCTCCTTCTCGGCTCCGATGTAGTAGAATTTAAAAATGCTTATCATATTTTGTAGTTGTGGCCTCTAAGCTGAAGGCTTGTTATATGGTTCGTAGCACTTCATTTATATGAAAATAAGTCTTTTTATTTAAAATATTCTTTTAATAAAATAGTCATCAATGAAATATCATAAAATTCTGGGCATTGCCGCCATGGTAACAATTTCAAATTGTTTAACTGCTCAGAGCGAGGAGAGAATGGATGAGATGTGGGGCGATCAAAAAAGGATCAACCGATCTGATATTGGTGCAAAAGCGGCACTTTTTGATGATGGAAATTATGCTATGTTTATCCATTGGGGGATTTATTCGAACATTGCGAATAAGTGGAAAGATACAACCTATTATGGCATTGGTGAATGGATTATGAACCCCAGAATGGCAGGCATTCCTGTAGATGAATACATGGAGGAAGCTAAAAAATTCAACCCAGTCCATTTTGATGCAACGGCAATTGCCAAACTAGCCAAAGATGCGGGAATGAAGTACGTTGTTGTTACAAGTAAGCATCATGATGGTTTTGCCATGTACAATTCTAAAAGTAACGATTTCAATATTGTGAAATCATCTCCTTTCGCACGTGACCCAATGAAGGAATTGTCTCAAGCATGTAAGGAAGAAGGGTTGGGGTTTGGGTTCTACTATTCTCACAATCAAGATTGGACATTCCCCGGGGGTAATGGTGGTCCTAAAATCAACGAGAAAGAAGAGGAGGTAGGATTTGATTACTATTTTAAAATGAAATGCCTGCCGCAGGTTAAGGAAATTACTTCTGAATATGGTGAAATAGCGATGGTTTGGTTTGATACTCCAGGGGACATGGAAAAGAAATATGTTGAAGAGTTAGTCCAAGTCGTCCGGAAAAACCAACCCAATGCAATGATTTCAGGCAGGGCAGGACACAACCTTGGTGATTATCTATCCCTTGGTGATATGAACATCCCAATAGAAAATGTAGACGGGCTATGGGAAACAGTCGATGTGACGAATGATTCATGGGGTTATGCCTGGTACGATGCAAATTGGAAAAGTCCAAAACGTATTTTGAAATCTGTTATTTCCACTGTGGCCAGAGGAGGTACCTACATGTTAAACGTAGGGCCTAAACCGGATGGTTCTATTCCGATAGCAGCAGAATATGCATTAAGAGGTTCCGGAGAATGGATTGCGAGATATCCTCAAGTGATTTATAATGCTGACCCGTCTCCATGGGGGCATCAATTATCTTGGGGAGATGTTACCGTAGCAGAAGAAAAGCTAAACTTATGCGTATATAAATGGCCAATAGATGGGGAAATCTTTTTACCAGGGCTTAAGAATGAAGTCAAATGCGCTAGGCTTTGGGTAAATGGGGAAGCTCAAGTACTGGAAGTAAATAGGTCTGGAAACTGGATAAGGATCAAAGTACCTGCGGCAAGGCCTGAGAAGTTGGTTTCTGTCATTGAACTCTCCGTATCGGGGACCCCCGAGGTAGAAAGATTCTTGTATATCGATCCGTCAAACTCTACTAAGCTTCCTGTTGATTTTGCAACGGCAGATGAATGCGCAATTGATGGGAAAAGATGGATGGAAAAGTTTGGCGAATGGAAGCATATTGGTCATGCACATGATTGGAATGAAAAGTCAAAAGCGTCCTGGGAGGTTGAAATTATGGAAGCCGGTCATTATCAGGTGGATTTGAATTATTCCGGAGAGGGGCGACTTGTTTGGCGGGTTGAAAATGAGGAAGGACAATTCGTTCAAAATCAACAGAATTCATCCCATGTGTATCACTACTACGAGATGGGACTTCTAAAATTCAGTGCTCCGGGAAAACACACAATCTCAGTTGAACTTAAAGAAGGTAATATGGAAAGCGCCAGCTTAAGAGAGATTAAGCTCACTCCGTTGCAAAGTTTAGAATGAGTTATGGCTTGGTTAGTGATGATAGTGGAACGATGTTTTAATTAATCATATCAAACTAGAATATTATGGCATACAATAACTTCATCAAGGTACTTTTTATCCTCTGGTTCTGTCACATTGGATCTACCCGAATATATGGTCAGGAGGATGAAAAAAAACTGCCCAACATTGTATTCATTTTCACAGACGATCAAGGGTGGGGTGATGTGGGAGCGTATGGTCACCCTAAAGTAAAAACACCTAACCTCGATCAATTGGCAAATGAGGGAATGCTCCTTACACAGTTTTATGTTGGGTCTCCCGTGTGTTCTCCATCACGTGCCACACTGCTTACTGGTAGGTTTGCTCCTGAGACAGGCATTCATTATGCCATTGGTGGACCCGCCGGAAATAGGTACAACAGTGTAAAACACCTTGATCCTGAATTACCCAATATCTACAAAACATTCGTTGAAAATGGGTACAAAACAGGTCATTATGGGAAATGGCATTTAGGTCATGGTGAAGATGCACCTGAGCCCGCCGATTATGGTGTGGAAGAATATAGGGTAACCAATGGAAACGGCCCAAAACTGTCTTCAAAGAAAAAGAAATTGACCAACGCTAATAAATCCGAAGTAACTGCTGATTACGGTGTTGAATTCATCCGGCGTAACAAGAACTCGCCATTTTTTCTGAGCTTATGGATAAATGATCCCCACGCAGTTTTAGATCCTACAGAGGAACAAATGGCTCCATATTTAGGATTGACGCATAAAGCCGTTAGGGATAAAATGAGAAACTCTCAAACGGTCTATTACAGCATAATCAGTAGCATTGATAAGGCAGTTGGCAGAGTTGTTCAACAGTTGGAAGACCTTGGTCTTAGAGAGAATACAATTATTATTTTCAGCAGCGATAATGGCCCCTCACCACTTTGGAGTGCTGGTACCGGGCATGCGGGCTCTGGGTTGGCCGGCCCTTTTCGAGGGGTAAAAGGGAGCTTGTACGAAGGAGGTATCCGGGTGCCATTTATCGTTTCTTATCCAGGAGCTATACCCAAGGGAGTGGTGGAGAATAAATCCGTGGTTGGCGCGGTAGACATGTATCCCACACTTGCAAACCTGGCCGGATTAGACATAAAATTAGTAAACAATTTGGATGGTGAGGATAGGTCCGAAGTGTTCAGAGGGAACTCATCATCACGTGAAAATCCAATGATGTGGGAATATCGAATGGGAAATTGGGGACGTTCTTTGAATGACAGTCCCAGGCTTGTTATTAGAGATGGTGACTGGAAGCTCTTGATGAACCCTGACCGTTCCCGGGTGGAGCTTTACAATCTGGAAGAAGATAGAAACGAAACTGAAAACAGGGCGCGATATGAAAAGGACATTCTTGCTGATTTAGAAAATAAACTGATGACTTGGTGGAAAGATGAAGTACCAAACCCTGAAAAGGCTCCCACAACATCCGGTCAGATTAAATGGAAAATGCCTCAAGAATGATCTTGTCTAAAAACGCGGCACTTATGATAGTGTGTGTCCTGCTGCCTTTATATGGAATGAGCCAAGAGGCAAAGTTGGCTGAGGATCCGTATGAGGTGAATAAAATAGACTACCAACAAGAGGCAGATCAACCTTGGATCAATCGGTCACCAGAAGAACTTCGGCTTTGGGCAAAGGAAAATCTACATCATAAGTTAACGGCAAAAAAGGTGATTGATGCCGGAGCGCATCCTGAGTGGGACTGGTTCCGTGAGGTGGGACTAGGGTTATTTATTCATTGGGGACTACCCAGTGCGAACCCAGGCTCAGGTGATGCCTGGTCTATTATATGGTCTGAAAAGAAGGAAAAAGCGAATAGATATATGGAGCCGGCAGAAAAAATGTTTGCAGTGGCAGAAACTTGGAACCCAAATAAGTACAACCCTGATAAATGGCTGGAGGCGGCCAAGAGAGCCGGTTTTGGATATTCTGTCTTGACCACTCGCCATCACGATGGGTACGCACTCTGGCCAAGCGAATATGGCGGCTGGGATACCGGGGAGTATATGGACGGACGTGATTTGGTAAAAGAATATGTGGATGCCTCTCGTAAGCATAAAATGCGCGTAGGCTTTTACTACTCCGGCCCCAACTGGCATTCAGACTACAAAAAGCGGGATTTTGGCTTCCCGGAGAATGAAGGTTACAGTGTGAACTACAAACATGAAAAAGTAGATAAAGACCTAAATCTGATTCCCACTATGCGTTCTGCCGGTCCAGATGAAGATAGAGAGTCTAAAGGGCAAGTACGAGAGCTAATGAGTAATTATGGTTCAATTGACGTGATCTGGTGGGATGGAAGAGTTGCTATGAAAGAAGAAGAACTTCGTCCAATGCAACCTAAAGTCTTTGTGGCACGCGGAAATATAGCAACACCCGAGGGCAAGCATCAGGCTACTAGCGAAAATCTAAAGGTGACCAATGAGAGTGGATGGTGGTGGGAGCAGTGCCGCAAAGCAGAGAACACAGCAACACCAAATTGGCATTATGGCGTAGAATCCGAAAATAATCACTGGGGTACGAACACTCTACTTACCGAGTTAATCAGATGCCGTGCACTAGGGGGGAACTTACTTGTGAATATCCCACCGCGTGGTAATGGTGAAATGATGGATTGGTTCTATGAAGTTTGCGAAGAAATGGAAGGATGGATGAAACATTCCCAAGAGGCCGTTTATGGGGTGAATTTGGATGCACCATTACCTACGTTAGATCAGACGACTAACTATACTACTAAAAAAGATAACGTCTTTTACACCTTGCCTACTATCAAAAACATGATCGCAATAAAAGAAATTGATGCTCCAATTTCTATTACACTTTTGAGGACTGGGGAAAATCTTAAATATACCTACTTGGAGCAGGAGCGAACCATCTCTGTAAAAGTCCCAGAGGCACTAACGACCGATCTGCCCGATATAGTAAAAATTGTCTTTGAGAAGAAAAATGATTGACTGATGAAGAAAAGAAGGTATTTAGCTCTTTTTCTGAGGCTGGTCATAAGTCCTTGTTTTTTGTACGCACAAGGGACAGGTAGCAATCCAAACATTATTTATATCCTGGCAGATGACATGGGTATTGGGGATCTAAGTATTTATAATGAAAACGGAAAGATCCACACGCCAAACCTTGATGCCATGGCACGAAAAGGAATGCGGTCTACAGATGCCCATACTTCTTCTTCCGTTTGCACGCCAACGCGATACGGCATTTTAACTGGAAGATATAATTGGAGGACTCCACTCAAGGAGTTTGTTCTATGGGGCAATTCGCCAGTATTGATTAGAGAGAATAGGCTAACAGTTGCTAAAATGTTACAAGAAAGTGGCTATAAAACAGCTAATATAGGAAAGTGGCACCTTGGCCTAAACTGGGCCATGAAAGATGAAAGTACAGAATTTGAACATTTCTCTAAACGAACAGACCGGGTAAGCATGGATAAAATCGATTATACCCGTCCGGTGCATAAAGGAGCTTTGGACTTGGGTTTTGATTATTCTTTCATGATAGCGGCTTCACTCAATATGCCGCCTTTTGTTTACATGGAAAATGATAAGCCAACGATGGTGCCCACCAAAATAACCTAAATAAAACGAACGACCCCACCTAATCCCACTTGGATTAAAAGAGCTATATCTGATGATTTCAAACATGAAGAAGTGCTACCAGTATTTATGGATAAGGCCATTTCATACATTAAAGAGAACGCTAATACTGAGAAGCCATTTTTTGTCTACCTTCCATTGGCAGCTCCCCACAACCCTATACTCCCTATAGGCAAATGGAAAGGGAAAAGCGAGATCAATCCATATGCGGATTTTGTTATCATGATTGATGATCTTATGGGTAGAATATTTGAAACAATAGAAGCCCAAGGTATTGAAGAAAATACGCTCGTTATTTTCACCAGTGATAATGGATGTTCTAATCAAGCCGATATACCTATGCTACAAAAGAATGGACACTATCCAAGTTATATATATAAAGGCTTAAAGGGTAGTTATTTTGAAGGTGGTCATCGTGTGCCGTTTCTTGTAAAATGGCCAAAGGTTATTAAACCGAATTCTATTTCCGATGCTACCATTTGCACAACAGACTTCATAGCCACCTGTGCCGATATTATTGGATATACTTTCAATGAAGCGGAAGCTGAAGATAGCTTTAGCATGCTCCCCTTATTAACGGAGCAAGGTGCTTATAAAAGAGAAGCAACGGTTCATCATAGCAAATCTGGAATTTTTGCCATCTGGAAAGGAGATTGGAAACTAATTGTTTCTCCAAACTCAGGTTTAAATGCTGCTGATAAAAAAGAGAAAATTCGAAAGGTACTTCCAGATAACATGCTCTACAATCTGAATGCCGATCCGAAAGAGCAGAATAACCTTGCCCTCGAGCATCCAGAAAAAGTAAAAGAGCTACGACAACTATTGATAAAATATGTACTAGACGGTAGAAGTACACCGGGGAGAATTCAAAAAAATGATTCTATTTTTTTTCTGTGGCCACAGATAGAATTTTCTGCTGACGTGACTCAGGATGAGTAGTGCGTCTGGTAATATAGCCTTGTTGAGAAGTAATTAAACTAGAAACAAACAAAGCGGACCGTTAAAAGAAACAAGAATCAATACCAAAACAGCATTTAACTAAAATACAAAATGATGAAAAAACTACCAATTTTTATGGCTTTGGCACTTCTGGTTTTCGACAGTAGCGCCCAACAGAGTTGGCTCGAAGGATCATGGGGCATTACATTTCCTGTTTTTGGAGGGGAAAGATTGAATAACGAAATAACCACTCGAGGATATGACCATAGAGGGGGTGCTCAAGAAATAGTAGATGAGTTACCAACAGCAGGTCATGTTATTACTAATTTATCTTATTTTGCGCACTCTCACTATTTTACTTTTCGACAAAATGATAATGTGAATGTTGCTGCTGAAATACACCCAAGCCTTGTTCCAACAGCAACTAATAGTCAAATCATTTTTGACGTTTTACAAAAATTTAAAGATTCGAATAAAAAAATTATCCTATATATTTCAACAAATTATATGGATCGTGCAGATCCAGTAGTAAAAACAGCATGGATTAATTATTATACAAATAATTTTAATGGAAACGAATATCTCGCCTACAGAGATTTAATTGAAGGATTTATAAAAAGAGTCAAAAATTATGCAGATGGATATTGGTTAGACACTACAGACAGGCTTGTAGAAGATGGCAAAGTTGCCAATTTTATAGCTATGATAAAGGCTCAAGATCCTACAGCTCTAGTTTCAGCTAATGTAGATAAGAATTATGTGCGTATAAAAGGAAGTGAAATATTGGTGGATACTGACGGAAATGGTGATAGTGATCCATCAAATTATCCTGTTATTCTTCATGAACCCTTAAATACGTTTCAAGATTTTACACATGGTCATATTACACCATTATCAACAGGCGCTCCACCAAATTCATGGGGATATGAAGAATTTACGATACCAAATATGATAGACGAGCCATGGGCTGTATTCAATGGCAAATCAGTTCTTAAGCACGGTTGGTTTCCAATTCGTGAAAGATGGCATTCACCTACTCCACCGTTAGTTTTTAATACAGAACAATCCTATAGATATGTAAGGCGTATTACTGATGGAGGTGCTTCAATCACATTTGCAAATACAATAGACAGAACTATAGGAAATGCGGGGTATATGATGCCAGATGAAATGGCAATTATGAAAGAAGTAAATCGTAGACTTGAAATGAACCAAATACCTGCTTATGAAACATATACTAGACCTGTAGGAGCTCGATTAGTTAATGAACCTACAACTAACATTGCACTTTCTGGATCGGCATCTCAGACTTCAACAGCATTTGGAGGTGTTGCCTCACGTGCTATTGATGGTGATACAAATGGGTTTTACTCAGACGGTTCAGTTACGCATACTAGTGGACAAAACAACCCGTATTGGAATGTCTATTTAGGGACAGTAGATAAAACAATCGGTCAAATAAATATATATAATAGAACTAACAATTGTTGTATAGATAGGTTAGACGATTTTACGGTTAGAGTTATAAATAAGAACGGTGTTACCCAGTTCTTAAGAACCTATACTGATTATCCTAATTCATCTATGACTCTTAATGCAGGAAGTGTTAAAGGTAATCGGGTAAGAGTAATTCTAAATGGAAACAATAAATCACTTTCCCTTGCTGAAGTAGAGGTTTACTCAGGTTTTGCAGGTTGTGCTAGTTTCGAAAGGATAGAAGCAGAGAATTACAATAGTATGTCAGGTGTAGTAATTGAAAGTAATTTAGACGCAGGTGGTGGATTAAATTTAAATCAGATTCGGGATGGTGATTGGGTAAGGTATAATAATGTTGATTTGACCTGTGCTTCTAATATAACCTTAAGGACAGCCAGTGTAAGAACAGGTCAAATTGAGCTAAGATTAGGAAGTGTAAATGGTACCTTAGTTCGTACTATTAATACCCCAAACACTGGAGGATGGAATGACTGGGTTAGTAGAACATTTTCTATTAATAATTTAGAGGGCGTCCATGATTTGTTTTTCGTTTTTAAATCAACACAACCAGGAGTTTTAATGAAGTTAAATTGGTTTGAGTTTTCAAATACTTCTAGTAGACAGAATTCTGATATAGTAAATGAAAAGTCTTTAAACAAAGATGTTACCTTTTCAGAAACGGTAGTTTACCCAAATCCAATATCAGACGTTTTATATATTGAGTCAAAAGAAGATGGTGCTTATAAGATTATCGATTTTACAGGCAAAACAATACTGTCAGATTCAATTAAGGAAGGAGATAATAGTATAGACTTTACTAATTTTTCTTCTGGTGTCTAT
>JBCCSU010000061.1:0-20231 GCA_039199635.1 Bacteroidota bacterium
ATTCACTTTACCTTTCCACCCCGCACAAAATATAATGACGCTTTCTTCACGTTTCCTTAGAAAATCTGCTACTGCGGTAATATTTAGAAATGCACCGATGATTATATTTTTGGCGCCCTTAGATTTTTCAATGGCTACTGTGCCGTTAGTGGTTGTGGTTGCTACTTTTCTTCCCTTAACCTGAGAATTCATATAGTCAAATGGAGAGTTCCCTAAATCAAAACCCTCTACTTTTTCGCCACCTCTTTCTCCAGCGATAAGATATCCCTGGTCCTTCATTTTACGGCATTCATTCAGATCAGCAAAGGGAATGATATGGTCTACACCATTTGCGAGTCCAGATACCATACATGAGGTAGCTCTTAAAATATCTACAATAACAACACTTTTATCATTGAGGTGGTGCAAATGAATTAAATCAGGACTCAAACATACGTCTAAGGTTTTCATGAAATCAAAGGCAGTTTACTGACTTTTGCCTTGAGTGATTTATCGCGGATAGCTATATAAATTTCTGTATCAGGTGCAGTGTACTCTTTCTGAATGTAACCCAATCCAATGCCAATCGATAAAGTAGGTGACATCGTTCCTGAAGTTACCCTTCCAATAGATTTTCCGTTTACATCCTGTATCTCATATCCTTGCCGGGGTATACCAAGGTCTTCCATCTTGAAGCCCACAAGCTTTTTGGAGACTCCTTCTTCTTTTTGTTTTTTAAGTGCTTCGCTATTCACAAAATCCTTTGTGAATTTTGTGATCCAACCCAGCCCTGCTTCAAGAGGTGAGGTGATATCATCAATATCATTGCCATAAAGACAATAGCCCATTTCCATTCTTAACGTATCTCTAGCTCCAAGTCCTATCGGCTTAATGCCAAATTCTTCACCGGCCTTTAAGATCTCATCCCAAATTTTCTCCGCATGCTGATTGTGCAAGTAGATCTCAAAACCACCGGCTCCAGTATATCCGGTGGCAGAAATGATCACATGATCCGCACCGGCAAAATCACCTACTTCAAAAGTGTAAAATTTGACTTCTGATAGTTGCACCGAGGTTAACTTTTGAAGTGTATCCGTGGCTTTCGGACCTTGTATGGCAAATAGAGAATAATCATCTGAAATATTGCGCATCTCTGCTCCAATGAATTCATTGTAGCGCGATATCCAACTCCAATCTTTGTCAATATTGGAGGCGTTCACCACTAACATATATTGTTCTTCCTTGATCTTGTAGACGAGAAGATCATCTATTATTCCACCATCTTCATTGGGTAAACAGCTATATTGTGCTTTCCCAATACTTAGTTTAGAAGCATCGTTGCTGGTTACTTTTTGGATCAGATCAAGTGCTTTTGGCCCTGATATAAGAAATTCACCCATGTGTGAAACATCAAAAATGCCAACACCCTCACGTACTGTATTGTGCTCTTCTTTATCAGAGCTATATCTGACTGGCATATTGTACCCGGCAAAAGGCACCATCTTAGCCCCTAACTTTTCATGCGTACCAGCGAGTTGTACATTCTTTAGTTTCATATATTATAACTTTTTGAGATACTTTTCCGCAAATGTATATCAATAATGACAAAGTCCACAGACCGGCTTTGATTCGAGTAATTTAGTCCATGAATTGTGGTAAGCGTGGGTTTATTGCTAAAAGTTTTCAGCCTCTTCTACTACTTCTTTCACTAGCATATCGTATTGGTTACGAACTTCCCTATACTTCTCGGGACTGACCAAGGTTTTAAGTTCTTCGAGACTATTTTCCGCATAAGTATTTAGTTCCACCCTGGCGCATTGTTTAATGTAAGCCTTTAACAGTTTAATAGACTTTGGATTGATCTCAAGGGCGCTTAAAAGTATTTTGTAGGCTTCGAAGCCGTCTCTCAAACTGATGAATTCTGCCGAATGAATTACTGCTTCTTCAAAGAATGGATTCATATAAGCAATGAGCTCATAGTTTTGACGAGCAGTAGCCGTATCTCCCGAAGCTTCCATCAGCAGACCGGCGTAAAAGTGCTTTTCCAGTAGGTGATCCGAGTCAAACTCTATCCCCTGGTTTATCTTTTCTGCTAACTGACGCACTCTTTTATTGAAGGCCAGCATCTTAAGTTCAAACCACTGAGCTTCTTCATAAAGCCGGCGATCCGAGATTTCCAGACCGCCAATCTTCTGGTACTGCACTATGGCGTCATCAATCTTATCTGCTTTCCAAAGTTTCTTGCACATGTCTAAGTAAGCCTGACCGCGATAATTGACATCTTGAATGGATGAAATCAGTATTTCAAAGAGCTCAAGATCATTATCTGATATTCTGTAGCGTATAATTAAATACTTCTGATAGTCTTCAAGTGCTGTGAAATTATTCAGGTCAGCTCTCAGAAGAGACAGCATGGAGATAGCTATATCTTTTGCCTCCTGACTGGAACGGTCAGCTATCCATTGCCATTTTTCAATAGCTTCTGGAATCCTTCCGTATTCACTGAGTGCTATAGCTTGGTTAAAAGTAGCTTCAGGCCAGCTTTTACCTTCAGCCCATTCAAAATATTGTGCGGCCACTTCTGGCGCATCTTGTGCTAAGGCCCAGGTGCCGATTAAATTGAAGAATTTGCCGCCATTAGATATGCTTCCGTTCGCTAACCAATTCAGTTCTCGAAAAGCCCGGTTTACGTCTCTGTTTTTATATAGATTCAAGCAGGCTACATATTCTAGTTGCTCCCTGGCACTAGCGTTCACAGGTCTCCTTGCCAAATTAAACAGGTCTTTTGTCGACAGTGAATCTTTGGAATAAAGCTGATTAAAAGACTGGTTAAAAACGATTGAAGCCTCTAAAAAGTCAAGTGTGGTATCTTTCACCTGATAAGATAATTCAAGCGGTCTGGAGGAGTTATTATAAAGTACTAAGCGGTTATTGACGGCTATAGGATCTTGGTCAATTTCATATGCTGCTAATACAGAGTCTGCATTTAAACCGAAGTCGCTTCTTGATACTATGGCTAGGATATTACTGGAGGCAGTTTTGTTTTTACCGTTTTGGTAAGCGTTATCAAGATAGTAAACAGAGCTATCGAGTATTCCGGTCTTAGCATATAGCAGTCCAAGGTTATTATAAATTTTGCTGTTAGACGGGAACTGCTGCTCTGCCTCCTTCAAGGTAAAGAGGGCATCAAAAAAACGGTCATCATCAAGGTATAAGTTACTTAGATTTATGTACCCTTGGGGTGACGGCCATTTAGCCAATGCATCTTTATATCTCACAGCTGCCTTTTCTTCTTCTTGACGACCGGCATAAAAGCTGGCAAGAGTGAAGTTTGATTTATGATTATTATAACCGTAGCGCGCAGCCTCTTCAAAATAGCTTTCAGCTAATAAAGGCTCCTGGTTGGCCAGGTGCAAATCTCCAAGACCATTGTAATACGCTGAAATTCCTTGGTTTCTGGGTACTTCCCAATTCGACTTTAAGGTTAGCGCTACGAAAGCGATAAGTCCAGCTATCCGATAGGTAAAAAAGGGCATACTGATCGGTGCGTACAATACTTTATACA
The DNA here is from genome assembly GCA_039199635.1 of Bacteroidota bacterium. Lineage (GTDB taxonomy): Bacteria > Bacteroidota > Bacteroidia > Cytophagales > Cyclobacteriaceae > Fulvivirga. The sequence goes on from JBCCSU010000061.1 coordinate 3,545, forward strand.
CCTTCATGTTATCCTTTAGAGGCTGAATAAAATTAGCTATGATATAGATGACAAAAATAGCTCCATAACCCAAGTGTCCGTAAAGAATGAAATCACGAAAATTCTCCAGCCCGGGATCATTACCGGTGGATTGTAAATGTGCCATGGTAGTAAAGCAACATATGGCCATAGCTGCATAAAAGAACGCTCCAAAAGGAGAAAACGTGAAAAGATAGCCATACTGTACTTCTCTATATTTATAGAGCCATATCCCGAGCAGTGCTGAAAGCGTGATCAAGACAAAGGGACTTATGTAAACAATGTCCCAATCTATTAGCCGATTTTCTTTCAAATAGGCCAGTGCTACATTAACTAAGTAAACTATCGTTATGATTGAAAAGTGCGTCAGCGTTTTTTTTGAGCTGACGGTATTTGAGCGTGTAAGCAGTAGCACTATAGCTCCTATAATTTCATGCGCTACCATCAACGTGAAAATCAAACCGATGGCCAACGGATTAAGAATGCTCGCCGCGGCAATATAGAAAAATGGCCTTTCTACCTGCGCTCCAAAATGGATCATCAAGGCCATGATTACAAAAAGAACCGCAAACGTTAATAGGCGGGTAAAGAATGAGATATGACTTTTTATTCTATTGAAATAGTAGGCTGTAGGTAAGAAAAGTAACAGACCCACGATCAAACCTATTTTTTGTTCTAACCCAAAGAGGTACAAGAGCTCTAGTCTCATATTCATTATATAGAGTACTATAAAACCTGCACTCACATAAAAAGAGAACTTCGGAAGAGTAGAGATAATGGTAATCAATACACACGCACAGAGGGTGGTGATGATCAGTAGAGCATGGTAAGACCAGGTGTTAACATTTGGCGTAGAACTGGCATAACGCTGAGTATAGATAGTGTTATCGGCACTGTTAGTGAGATTAAAAGGCCCTATCTTAATGGTATTAATATCTACTTCTGTAGTTTCAGCTTTACCCTGTATCTGCCAATCGAGGAACAGATTATTCCCTTGTAAATGGGCATACCAAAACCAGACGAATACGCCTATGATCAGGCTGAACAAGAGCGTATATAGCACCTTGTAAGGACGAATCCAAGTCGTCCAAAACAAAAATGATTGCATATTATTCAATTACTTTGGGCACTCTAAAGAAGTCAGCATCCTTTTGGGGAGCGTTCTTTAGAGCGCGTTCATGATTTAAATGGTTTTTTACTTCATCTTCCCTTAACACATTTATTTCATGAGACATCGTAGTAAGCGGTTCTACTCCATCAGTGTTCACCTTTTCTAGCGTTTCTACCCAAGAGATGATCCTATTCATATCTTCCATCATCTTTTCTGCGGTACTTTCGTCAAATTCCAGCCGAGCTAGATGAGCTATTTTATAAAGGTGTTCCTTATCGATCTTCATTTAAATGCCGCTTTAGTTCAGCGTCAATAACATTGAAAGTTTTCTGTTTCAAAGCTTCTATTTTTTCTAACGTCATTTCGTTAGTTTTTATTGGCTCGTGGAAAACAACCTTCAAGGTATGAAGCCTGGGTAACAGACTATCATCAGGTAAAATTATCCAATTATAGGGAATGGTGACAGGCACTATAGGAATTTGTTTTTCAATAGCTATTCTAAAGGCACCATCCTTAAACCTGTGCATATTAGGCATATTTTTAGATACTATTCCACCTTCCGGAAAAATCATAAGACTTTTGCCATCATCAACAGCTTGAGCCGATTTTACCAACGTAGCATACCTGCTTTTCAGGCTGTTTCTGTCAACTGTAATGTGTAGCTTTTTGTACATGAAGCCAAAAAGAGGTATTTTCTCCATGTCATTTTTGCCCACAAAAATGGAATTAACAGGGTTTAAACCCATAGTTGGGATATCCAGATAGGAGAAGTGATTGGGACAAAAGATATACTGTTTTGTTCGGTCTATTTTCTCATTAACTACAATTCTTTTTGGAAATAGGGTAAGCGTAAAAAAAATATGTGCCCATATACGGTTAATTACTCCTGTGAGATAGTGGGTATTTTTAAAGAGTATAGGTATCAGCAATAAAGGTAGAAAGAGTAAAAAAAGTAGAGTGAACCAAAAGAATATGTAGCAGGCATAGAGCGCTCGCAAGAATTTCATTTGAGTATAATCAATCTAGAAAGTACCCTATTTATTTTTAGATAGCCTAGGAATAAGTAAGAATTCCTTTTGCCTTCCGTCAATATAATTGACACCACTTTCATCAAAAAAGGCTTCTTCCTCAAGCATAATTCTTATCTCTTTATTCCATTCTTTAATGAAGGTGGCGGCATTTAATTCGATAGAATAGGCCGTATTGTAATGGAGAGGATAATCTCCTGTAATAGGTACCCCATCCTGTTGATCCCACATACCCAGGGTGGTTCCTGCAGCATGGCCGTGATAGCCAATAGGATGCGTGTAAATAGAAGGTTTAATGCCTTCGGCTATGGCTTGTGTTCTAGACTCTTTCAAGACCTGATTACCGGTTTTACCCGGCTGAAAATTTTTGGTAAAAATATCCTGGAGTCTGTTTCCTCTTGCTAATGCCGCGTTTAAAAACTTAGGAGCTTCCGTTTCTCCCCGTTTTAATACATAGGCGTGCTGTTGCGTATCCGTATTCAATCTCAAATAGGTAATTCCAAAATCTACGTGTATTAGATCGCCCGGTTGGATGATATTCGTTTCGGGTCGTTTTGAAAACGATCTCAAATGATCAAAAGACTCCGGATCATCTCTTTGGATAGAGACGGTAGGGTGAAACCATGTGATCAATTTTAACTCTCTTACCTTTTCTCTCATCCACCACACCACATCGTCTGTGCTGGTCACCCCCGGCTGAATAACTTTTTCGGAAAGTGCTTCGTCAATAATGTCATGTGCTATTCTACATATTTGGGGGTATATAGCCATTTCTGAAGGCGTTCGTGTTTCCAACCATCCGATAGCTAACCTCTCTGCTGAAACGATCCTGCTCTGATATTTGTGATTTAAGCTACCCGAAAGCCCCTCCAGGTCAGTGTATGTAATTCCATCCGCTAAGCCAAATGCGTCCGATCTATTAATGCCTATTTTTTTGGGATCACGCTCTTCAATAATTTCGACTAGCCTTTTCCATTGGTCAGGCTCCAGATCCTTATCCCAGGCTTTCGTAAAAGTCTTCCCCACATCATATCGGGCTACGGCCAGGGTTTCCACACCCTGCTTTATTCCACGGTCATACATGACCAAAATAGTTCTTCTCCTTGCCGCTAGCCAAGTGGAAGGAAGAAGGGTCTTAATAATGGGATCTTCGTTATACTCTCTGGAAATAACAATCCACATATCAATGCCTTCCCGCCTCATTAGGCCTGGTAGTGTGGTTTTAACTTTCTCCTCTAATAAACGATCAATAACAGCCGCTCTATCTTTCATAGACAAAACCAGAGGATAGCTATTTTGACCTGACAGAGTTGAGATAAAGAGTACGTATAAAACGATCGAAAAAACTATTCTCATACGGATACCAAATATTCGACAATTTAGCTTCAAAAGATGCTAAGACTCCAAGTTAACGATACATCGCTGTCCTTTCAAAATATCAGTAGTATCATTTAATGCTAATTCATTTTTTGCCTTATCCATTTTTGTATTGAATGATAGTTTCAATTCTTTCCGTTTCATGGCTTCAACAAACCTTCGTATTTCATTTTTCCTTTCTAGAATGAGAGGAGGAACCAGGGTAGGCTTATCGTCATCTCCCTTCGCAACCATGGTTACGTAACTCGTATTGGTATGCTTTACAGTGCCCGATTTTACATTTTCGGAAAATACTTTAATGCCAACGACTAATGATGATCTGCCCACATAATTCACGGAAGCGTGGAGAGAAACTAATTCACCCACTTCTACAGGTTGTAGGAATTCGACATTATCAACGGATACAGTTACACAATAGGTGCCTGCGTGTTTGCTGGCGCATGCGTAGGCTACTTTATCAATAAGGGATAAAAGAATACCCCCGTGTATTTTCCCCCCAAAATTAGCGTATGAGGGTATCATAAGCTCGGTTATGGTAGTCTGCGAAGAAGCTACCGTTTTGGCTTGATTATCCATAATGGAAGATAAGGATAATCAGCGGCTCTGATAATCGCTTAAGCCGCTTTTTTTACCTCTACTGATATCATTTGTTTTTCTTTGGCCAATTGTATAACACCCAACCGATTCAAGAGCCGTATCATTAGATAAGTAGGATCAATTTCGTGCCAGCGAAAGCCCCCAAAATTCGCTCTATTCCCATATTTATGGTGATTATTGTGGTAGCTTTCTCCCATCATCAAAAAGTCAAAGGGTAAAAAGTTTTTGGAAGTATCTTTTACTTCAAAGTTCCGATAACCATATTTATGAGCGAACCAATTGATGATAGCTCCATGGATAGGGGATAATAAGAATTGAACGGGAAGCAACAACCATAACCACCATTCTGTAGCGTAAAACCAATAAACTGCTACGTAAGCTGCGCCCCATATAAGACGTGAAATCCAAGACCTGGCAAATCTATCGAAAGCCGTCCACTCCGGAACGTTTTGCGTAAATCGTGGATCAACGGTCATTTGCTTACTCGTAATCGCTGAATAAATGGTTTTTGTTTTCCACATCATTTTAAATAAACTCTCATCGTATTTAGGAGAGTGTGGATCATCAGGGGTATCCGCAAATGCATGGTGCATTCTGTGCATAATACCATAACCATATGCACTCAGGTAGTTAGAGCCTTGAAATATCCAGGTTAAAATAAAAAATGCCTTTTCCCAACCCTTGCTCATGGTAAAAGCGGCATGAGAAGCATATCTGTGCAGAAAGAAAGTTTGAAAAAAGAGCGACAGATACCAATGTGCAATAAAAAAAATGAATATAACCTCCATAATAACTTAAACGTTTTTCCTGATCTGATATTACATGATTGACTCGGAGCCAGTTTGTGACAAAAAAGTCAGCATTTTTTTAATTTTTTTTCAGCTTAAAAGAAATATCATTTCCGAGGTGCTGTATAAAATCTCCGATTTGACCTAGATCATTTGCTTTTTTAAAGCTGTAAAGAAAAGAAGCGGGATTCGGCATTTGGATCTTAATTTTCCCCTCTTTGGTGTTGAGCTTTTCTTTTGCCCGGCAAAAGAGCTGACGGCAGTTTTCCTTTTTTTTGTCGAAAAGATGCTGTAGTTCGTCATATTCAAAATTGAAAACCTCTCTTAATAGAAAGATCGCTTTCTCGAGGGGCTCTAGTTTTTTGTGTAAAATGTTTAGAGCGTGAGATACTTCCTGATCAAGATCCATTTTTCTTAGATCTGTGATCAAGTTCCAATCGATAAGTTCGCCTGGCTTTATATTTTCCAGGCACTCATTTTTCTTTCTTTTTAACGTATTAATGTGGTTTAAACAGTTATTCGTAACTGCTTTTATCAAATATGCTTTTGTATTGTTGATCTTTTCTTTTTCCAGGGTTAACCATTTGAGAAAAGTCTCCTGCACTATGTCTTCCGCATCGTGAATAGAGCCAACTATTCGCATGGCAATGGACTGCAGCAAAGGCTGATAGAGCGCTATGGTTTGTGCTTGACTGATAGTACAAAGTTAAGTGCTAATAACCGATAACGCGCATTTTTGTTAATTTATTAAATCTGACGGACATAACGATGGCTACAATCGTGAGACCAATAAATAGGCCATACCAGATTCCTTCAGCACCCCAACCCATTTGAAAAGCTAATACGTAACCTACGGGAAGGGCTATGATCCAGTACGCTATAAAAGTTAAAGCTGTAGGTATTTTTACATCTTGAAGCCCACGTAAAGCCCCTAAACTGACCACCTGAACACCGTCTGAAAGCTGAAAAAAGCCTGCTATTACCACCAGGGAAGAAGCTATCGTTATTACCTCTGTATCTTGAATATATAATTCAGGCAAAAATTGACGGCCTAAAAAGAATATTAACGCGCACAACAGCATGAATGAAACTACCATTCCGTAAAGTGTAAATACAGCAGCACGTAATGTGGGAATGTCTTTTTTTCCAAGCTGATTACCTACCCTTATGGTAGCGGCAGCTGATAACCCCGTGGCGGCCATATAGCTGACGGCCGCCAGGTTCACCGCTATTTGATGCGCAGCCAGGGCTTCCGTACTTATCCATCCCATCATTATTACCGCGAAGCCGAAAGCGCCAACTTCAAATATGAACTGAAGGCCAGCCGGTAAACCTATGCTTGCCAACCGTTTGATCAGCGACCGGCTGTAATTCTTAACTGAAAATCCAGACCGGAACTTTCTGAAATCCGAATTGAAATAAATATAGCCCATCATAGAAAGAGCCAGAATGATCCTCGAAATAAAAGAAGCCCAGCCAGCGCCATTAAGCCCCAGCGCGGGAAACCCGACCTTTCCGTAGATAAGGACGTAATTTAAACCGATATTGATCAGGTTAGAGGCAATAACGATAAACATAGCCTGCCGGGTTTTAGAAAGTCCTTCGGCAAACTGCCGAAAGGTTTGAAAAACCATCAACGGAATGAGAGATAAAGTGATGATATTCAAATATGGAACGGCCGTATCCACTACATCCTTTGGTTGATCAAGAATATATAAAACAGGACTGGCCACAAATACGATCATAAATAGCAGCACTCCGGTGATGCCATTGAGTAAAAATCCATTCTTTAAAATTTCAGATGCGCGCCCATAATTGCCCTCACCATCAGCTGCCGCTACTAGAGGAGTAATAGCATATGAAATACCGATGCCAAAAGTCATCAGTAAGTGGAAAATTACATTCGCCAGAGAGGCCCCGGCCAGGGGTAAAGCACCTAACTGTCCTACCATAACGCTGTCCGCCACATTAACCATCATATGGCCCACCTGGCTGATCATGACAGGGTAGGCCAGCAAAAGATTCTTTTTTAGGTGGGCTTTATAATTCTGCTTCATGTAATGCTAATGCCGGATATATTACATATTCAGCATTCTGGCTACTTTCAGTAAGCCGGCCACACTCATGCTATCTGTGATTTCCTGGTCCATAACCATTTCAATGGCTTCTGTTAGTGGTAGTTTCTTTAAGATCAGATCAGCTTCAGACTCCTCTAAATCCGTAACGCCCTGTGTTAACTTTTGGGCTAAGAAAATATGACCTACCTCGTCCGTTACAGAATTAGAGGTATGGAAGCGCATGATGTATTGCCAATCTGAAGCCATTAGTCCGGTTTCTTCCTTCAGCTCTCTTTTAGCACCTTCCAGAGGTTCTTCACTATAGGGAGCACCCCCTTCCGGTATTTCCCAAGAGTATTCACTAAGGGTATAGCGGTATTGCCCCACAAGCCACGTGTTTAGATTTTCATCTATGGGGATAATTCCAATAGCCTGATTTTTAAAATGAACTTTACCGTAGATACCTTTACCTCCACCCGGATTAATTACCTTACTTTCAACGACTTGTATCCATCGATTATCGTATTTTGATTGGGAACTGAGTGTTTTCCAGGGGTTTGGCTTTGTCATGATAGCAAAGCTAATATTTTAACCTGGATCATTCGGATAGGAGATTAGGACATTTGTAAATGGGAATCGATAAACTACTTTTGTCAGGTGTTAAAATCAGCGTTTACCCGAGATAAAGTGGAGGCAGGTTGTGACGAGGCCGGGCGAGGTTGCCTGGCAGGGCCTGTGGTAGCCGCAGCAGTAATTTTACCGAAGAACTACCGAAACAAAGAATTAAACGACAGTAAAAAGCTTGCCAAAAAGAAGCGGGAAGCACTACGTACTCAAATAGAAGATGAAGCTACCCACTGGGCGGTAGGCTTTGTTGATAACAGAGAAATAGATCGTATCAATATTTTGAATGCCAGCTATTTAGCAATGCAGCGTGCGGTGGATCAACTTAAACAGCAGCCGGAATTGCTTTTAATAGACGGAAATCGGTATAAACCGCATAACGATATACCCTTTGAGTGCATCATTAAAGGTGATGGCAAATTTCTTTCTATAGCTGCAGCCTCTATTTTGGCCAAAACATATCGGGACGATTACATGGAGAAAATTGGTCTCGAACATCCGGAATATCACTGGGAAAATAATGTTGGCTATCCTACTCCTGCACACAGAGATGCCATTAAACAAATAGGGCCTACCTCTTTTCATAGAATGTCGTTTCAATTACTTCCGGCACAGTTAGACTTATTTCCAGAGTAAGTATGTTATGAGCTAAATTATCTTTGTAGCATGTGCCTGATCCTTTTTGCGTATAAGCGTCACCCTAAGTATAAATTAATAGTAGCGGCTAATCGTGATGAGTTTTATGACCGACCTACCGAGCAGGCTAGATTTTGGGAAGATCACCCGAGTATTTTAGCAGGTAAAGATAAAGAGGCGGGAGGTACGTGGATGGGTGTAACTAAATCAGGAAAAGTAGGTATGCTCACTAATTACAGAGATCCTCATAATATCATTTCATCCGCTCCATCTCGAGGGCATTTAGTGAGTGATTTTTTGTCAGGCCCTGAAAATGCGATGGGATACCTTAAAAGCATAAGAGAAAGAGCAAAAGAATATAATGGGTTTAACTTAATCTGTGGCTCAGCGGATGAACTGAACTATTATGGTAATTACCAACAAGAAATTCAACCCATCAAACCAGGTATATACGGACTAAGTAATGCGTTATTAGATACGTCCTGGCCAAAAGTGGTTAGGGGGAAGCATAGTTTGGAAAAGGCTAGTCAAGCGGAACAAATAGATGTAGAATTACTGTTTGATATTCTTAGCGATGCTAGCAAAGCCAATGAACTGGAATTGCCAAAAACCGGTGTCAGCTTAGAACAGGAAAAGATGCTCTCGCCGATATTTATTAAAAGTCCGGGCTACGGTACACGCTGCTCCACAGTTTTACTGGTTGACAGTAAAGACCAAGTGTATTTCACAGAGCGAACGTATGATCTTTTGCAGTTTACGCATAGGACAGTTCATTATCAATTTGGTGTTTAATTTTAAGAGTAACTATTTTTTATTACTTTTACAGACCAACCGGTCGGTATTATGAAAAAAGGAGCGGATACAAAAGAAAAAATTATTACCAAATCAGCGGAGTTATTCAATTCTTATGGATACCACGGCTGTTCGCTGAACGATATCATGGCCGCCACTAAACTACAAAAAGGGGGTATTTACAATCATTTTAAAAATAAAGACGAGATAGCAACTGAAGCCTTCGATTATAATTATAACCGCGTCATAAAGCGATTTAGGAAGCTTTTAGGTGAGGTTAAAAGTCCTTTACGTAAGCTTTATGCTGTGATTGATGCTTTTTCATCCTTTGCGAATGATCCGGTGGTGAAGGGTGGGGGCTGCCCTATTTTTAATACGGCCATAGATTCTACAAATAGTCACCCTGAGCTAAAGAATAAAGCGCGTTTGGGTATTGAAGGATTAATAAATTATGTAGAAATAAAAGTCAAAGAAGGTATAGTGGCAGGAGTTTTTAAAAAGGATGTTGATGCCAAAGGTTTCGCGTCTTTGTTAATTATGACCTTAGAAGGTGCCATTATTATGTCCCGTGTTCAGGATAATGATTATGGTGTAAAGATCGCCTCGGATTCTATGAAACAGCATATTAAAAGAGAACTATTAGTAGTTTCTGAAAAGAACCAAAAATAAATTTTTTTAACATAAAAAAGACCGAATGGTCTTAACAATGAAATTAGAATACAAAACAACATTTGAGGTTAAGTGGGCAGATGTAGATCCTAATGGAATCTCTTTCAATAAGTTAATGAAACTGGGTATTGCCCCAATTTTATTTGGAACACAGACAGATTTTAGGCGTGAAGTGTTGCTGAGTGAAAACATAACTCTTGATTTAGAATTACTAACCATCACTAAAGATGGAAGAAAGTGGGTCATAAAACATAATGTATACAAAGAAAACGGTGATCTAGCCGCTGAAATGATCTACAGAGGAGCCTGGTTTGACCTAAAAGAACGTAAGGTGGTGTCCCCACCTGTTGAAGTTTATGAACTTATGACTACCCTAATGGACGTTGAACATGAAGAATAGAAAGATTAGGATTCCCTTAAAACTTGTGATTACAGCGGTTCTTTTTCCAAGGGTAGAGGCAATTTGGCCTTGGTTGGCTTCCCGCTGGTTTGTAAAAATTTTCTTTTCTACGGCTCGTTTTAAAACGTCGACACCGGAGGAGGAGGCCTACAGGTCAGCTAAAAAATCACGACTCATCTTCGAAAACAAACGGATACAAACATATGAATGGGGAGAGGGAAAACCGGTACTTTTTGTTCACGGCTGGATGGGAAGAGCTACACAGTTTCACAAATTCATCAAACCCTTTAACCTGGCGGGTTTTAAAGTTGTTTCGTTTGATTCTTTGGGTCATGGTGCATCAGAGGGTAATCAGTCGCATTTAATGAAATTTGCCGGTATCGTAAAACAGTTAGCAGATCAATACGAGGGTTTTGAGATGATCGTAGGCCACTCATTAGGCGGTGTAGCTTCGCTTCACGCCATAAAGGATTTTAAAGTATCCGATAAGCTGGTCATGGTAGCTAGTCCGGCTATCGCGCAAGAGATAGTAGATGAGTTTAGAAAAAAGATAGGGGCCAGTAAAAACTGTGAGGACTATTTTCAAAAGTATATTTACGCTAAATATGGTAAGCGCTTTGAAGAATATTCAGCGAGTTACATTGTTTCAGAAGTGACTGATGCGCAACTATTTTTGATATACGATGAAAATGACCGTGAAGTATCCATTAAAAGTTCCCAGGTAATGTCTCAAAAAAGTCCAGATGCTAAACTCATGATCACACAAGGTTTAGGGCATAATCGCATTTTAAGAGACAATGAAGTAATCACCTCTAGTTTGGCGTTTTTACAGAATTCAGAGCCAGTTCTAGCTTAATGCCTGTCCATGGCCTACACTCAATCTCAATTTTAACCGTTTAAGGAATAGTGTAATATACTTATCCTCTAACGTACGTTATTAGCAGAGGATTTAAATCCTTAGATTTGGTTAATAACAACAAATAAGGTCATGACAAAAATTATTGAAACCTCTGAAATCGCCAAAATTTACAGAATGGGTACACAAACAGTGGAAGCCCTGAAATCTGTATCTATAGAAATCAACCAAGGGGAATATGTAGCCTTTATGGGGCCATCGGGCTCCGGTAAATCCACGTTGATGAATATTATCGGTTGCCTGGATACTCCGTCGGCTGGTACTTATATTTTGAATAATAACGATGTCAGTGATCTAACTGAGAATGAACTTGCTGAAATTAGAAATAAAGAAATAGGATTTGTATTCCAAACCTTCAACCTTCTGCCCCGGGCTTCTTCGCTTGAGAACGTAGCTCTACCACTGATATATGCAGGCTATGGTAAAGATGACCGTGACGAGATGGCTTTGCAGGCACTCACTAATGTAGGGCTAGGAGAGCGGGCCGATCACAAACCCAATGAACTCTCGGGTGGACAGCGTCAGCGTGTAGCCATAGCACGAGCCTTAGTTAATAATCCTTCGATCATCCTGGCCGATGAACCTACAGGTAATTTGGATACAAAGACTTCTTATGATATCATGGACCTCTTTCAACACCTTCATGATAAAGGTAACACCATCATCATGGTAACTCACGAAGATGATATAGCTCATTACGCGCATCGCATTATCCGGCTCAGAGACGGATTGGTAGAAACGGACGAGATCAATAAAAACGTAACCCGAAGTAAGCTACCTCAGGAAGCTTAGCAGCATGAAGGTTTACACTAAAACAGGAGATAAAGGCACCACCGCACTCTTTGGGGGATCACGAGTGCCCAAGTCACATATTCGAATCGATTCATACGGTACGGTAGATGAATTAAATTCTTACATTGGTTTGCTTAGAGACCAAAGCGTTAACAAAACCAGATCCGCGATTTTGATCGAGATACAAGACCGTCTTTTTACGGTAGGTTCTATCTTAGCCACTGAACCTGGTAATGAAAAAGTGAAAGTTCCTAGCCTGGATTCAGAAGATATTACCAAGCTTGAAAATGCAATGGATCAGATGGATTTACGCTTACCTGCCATGAAAAGTTTCGTGCTACCCGGCGGTCATGAATCAGTTTCTTTTTGTCATGTAGCCAGGTGTGTTTGTCGTAGAGCTGAACGATTGGTCATTGAGCTCAATCAACATGAACCTGTAAGTGAGCTGGTTTATCAATACCTTAACAGGCTTTCGGATTACCTTTTTGTTTTATCCAGACTTATGGCTCAAGAGCTTAAAATAGTAGAAACTCCTTGGGTCCCTAAAATGTAGAAGTCGGCCTGTTTGGTTAACTTTGCAGTCCGGTTTGTAGCCGATATATTTTCTTTCACTCTCAATTCTGAAGATTATGGTAGATACATTAAATATCCAAATTAATAAAAACCCAAACTCTAAAATTGATCAGGTCGACTTTAATAATATACAGTTTGGTAAGGTATATACTGATCATCTTTTTGTCGCAGAATTTAAAGACGGTGAATGGAATAACTTTCGAGTCGATCCCTATGAAGACCTAAGAATTAGCCCTGCTAGTCCTTCTATTCACTACGGTATTTCCATCTTTGAAGGCTTAAAGGCTTATAAAAATGCAAAGGGTGAAGTATTAGTTTTCAGACCGGATAAGAATTTTGAGCGAATGAATATCTCTGCTGACAGAATGTGCATGCCACTTATACCTGAGCAAGTATATTATGACGGCTTGAATACACTTTTAGATATAGATAGCCAATGGGTACCTTCTCAGTCCGGTAGCTCACTTTACATTCGTCCTTTCCTTTTCTCAGATGATGATTTTATTGGTATTCGCCCTTCACAGGACTTTAGATTTATGATCATCACTTGCCCTGTAGGTGCGTATTATTCAAAACCGGTAAAGGTTAAAATAGAAGACCATTACGTGAGAGCAGTGGAAGGCGGAAGTGGGTTCTGTAAAACCGGCTGTAACTACGGGCCAGCCATTTATCCTGCTAAATTGGCGCAAGAGAAGGGATATGATCAGTTAATTTGGACGGACGGTAAAGCACATAAGTACATTGAAGAGTCCGGTACTATGAACATCATGTTCATTATGGACGGTAAACTCGTTACTCCGGCTCTGGGAGATACGATTTTGAATGGTATAACCAGAGATAGTGTGTTGACGCTGGCCAGGGATTGGGGCCTAGATGCGGAGGAGCGCCAAATAGAAGTGGCTGAGGTGATATCAGCTGCTAAAGAAGGAAGAATACAAGAAGCTTTCGGTGCAGGTACCGCAGCCACCATTGCCCAGATAGAGTTGATAGGTCACGATGGAGTTGATTATAAACTTCCGGACATAGAAACAAGAGAATTCTCACAGAAAGTGCTTAAAGAACTGGACGATATCAAATACGGTCGAATAGAGGATAAATTTGGATGGATTCATAAGGTATAAGCATTTAAAAGAGGCTATCTGTTGAAAGGCGGTTAGCTTTTATCTATGGGCAAAACCGCTATTTTTTCGCTTTTAGCATACTTATTTTCGGTAGCGCCTCTTTCAGCGCAATATTACCTCCAGCTCAAAAAACGCAATAAGGTTATCCATACTTACATGGCGGGTGATAATATAAAGTTTAAACTGAAGGGCGAAGATTTTTATACCAATCAGATTATTACGGGTGTAACGGATAGTACGATTAAGTTTAGATTTCTGGATGTTGCATTTAAAGATATAGAGGTTTTGAAGCTTTCCAGTAGAAGAAGCTATGGACTGGATTTAGTTGCCGAATTTGGAATGAAAGCGGGGATAATTTTTTTAGTTATTGATCAATTTAACCAATTGGCCATTCAAGGTGAGGGTCTTGGTCCAAGCAGTGAAGTTTTGATCATTAGCGGAAGCCTAATCAGCACGGCACTAATTATTTGGTTGTTAAAAAAGAAAAAATTCAAATTTAAATCCGGAAGGTATCGATTAATGGCTACTGACTTTTACATTGAAAAGAGGTAATAGTATCAGCATTTTCAGCGTATTGATTTTTGAAGAAATAACCATTTAGCTCCTTTAATCGGCTAAATTTGCAAAAAATTAATAAAACATATGACTACAGACGAGTTGAAAGACTTGAAGGCACGCATAGAGGCCTTGAGGAGGTATCTTTGACTACGATAAAAAGGTAGAAGAAGTACAAGAAGAAGAACTGGTAACAGCTCAGCCAGGTTTTTGGGATGATCCTAAAGAAGCTGAAAAAGTTTTAAAAGGTATTCGCTTAAAAAAGGTTTGGACGGATAGTTTTTCAGACGTACGATCTCTGTTAGACGATCTGGAAACCCTCCAGGAATTCTATGAGGCCGGTGAAGTGGAGGCGGAAGAGCTAGAGTTAGAGTATCAGAAGACGGTAAAAGCTATTGAAGAGCTGGAATTCAAAAAGATGCTCAGTGGTGAGGAAGATCAATTTGGGGCCATAGTAGAAATAAACCCAGGTGCCGGCGGTACGGAAAGCCAAGACTGGTCCGATATGCTGAACCGAATGTATATCATGTGGGGAGAAGGCCATGGATATACCGTCAAGCAAATAAATTACCAACCTGGCGATACCGCAGGTATTAAATCGGCAACGTTGGAAATAGACGGCCCTTTTGCATACGGTAATTTGAAGTCAGAGATAGGCGTACATCGGCTGGTAAGGATATCTCCTTTTGACTCCGGAGGCCGGCGGCATACTTCTTTTGCATCGGTATACGTATCTCCGATAGTGGATGATGATATTGAGATAGACATAAATCCGGCAGATGTGGAATTACAAACATCACGGTCTGGCGGTGCAGGAGGACAGAACGTGAATAAGGTGGAAACTAAAGTACAGCTAACTCATAAACCTACGGGGATCGTTGTCGTTTGTCAGGTGGAGCGTTCGCAGCTGGCGAACAGAGAGCGAGCCATGAAAATGTTAAAGTCACGGCTTTACCAGCTTGAACTCGAAAAACGGAACGCAGAACGCGATAAAGTGGAGGCAGGAAAAATGAAAATTGATTTTGGTTCGCAGATTCGTAATTATGTTTTACATCCTTATAAATTAATAAAAGATGCGCGGACGGGGGTAGAACGGACCGATGTTCAAAATGTACTAGATGGCGACCTAGACGATTATATCAAAGCCTTTTTGTTAGGCTATCAAGAAGAAGGCGCGGAAAACTAATCGCCCATAAACTGTAATGTAAATGCCCAATGGTTTATTTAATGCCATTGGGTTTACTTTTTTAAATGGCTCAAAAAGAAAAAACATACACACTTCAATTCTGGCTACTTTCATTAAGCTCTTTCTTATTCTTTGGCTCATTTAATATGGTGCTTCCGGAGTTACCGGACTTTATGCGCTCTATAGGTGGTGAAAAATACATTGGACTCCACATCACTTTTTTTACGATAACTGCACTTATTTCTCGGCCTTTCAGTGGCAAGCTTACAGATACATGGGGGCGTATCCCGGTAATGGTAGTAGGAGCAGGAGTCACTTCAGTAGTTTCGTTGTTCTATCCCTTTTTCTTGAATATTTATGCGTTCTTATTCATTAGGTTTCTACATGGATTTTCAACAGGTTTTAAACCTACGGGTACTTCTGCGTACGTTGCTGATATCATTCCATCTACTAAGCGCGGGGAGGGGATGGGTATATTAAGCTTTTTCGGAATGACCGGTATGGGCTTTGGAAACTACATAGGCGGTGAAATGGTACTGCACTTCCCCATAGAAACACTCTTTTACAGCAGCGCAGCAGTAGCGTTATCGTCTGTACTCGTATTGCTAGGTATGAAAGAAACTCTTGAAAATAAACAGTCCTTTTCTCCCTCATTGTTAAAGATTAACTGGTCTGATGTTTATGAGCCTACTGTATTAGTGCCTACCATAGTAATGCTGTTGGTCACTTTTTCTTTTGGTGTTTCCGTTAGTCTTGCTCCTGATCACAGTAAGGCCCTTGGTGTTGATAATAAAGGTCTTTTTTTTGTTTACTTTACCATCACTTCACTTTTAGCAAGAATTGGTGGAGGTTATTTTTCTGATCGATTGGGAAGACGGTCGGTTTTAATCATAGCGACTTTAATTATTACCGCAGGCTCCGTTTATATTGGGTTAGCTACGTCCCCGTTCCACCTGTTTGCCGGTGCACTATTATTTGGTGCAGGCTATGGACTTTCAAGCCCTTCTATTTTTGCCTGGGCTACGGATTTGGCCCCTGATCAAAACAGAGGAAGAGCGTTTTCTACCGTATTTATGGCCCTGGAAATAGGAATTGGTTTGGGAGCATTTCTAGGCGGACAAATTTACGCCGGCGATGCAGATAATTTGCCATTAGCCTTTATAGGTGCTGGAGTTATGGCTTTTTTAGGATTTATTTATTTACTTTTTAAAAAATGAGATTACTGTGGTAATCAATAGCCTACTCTAACTCTTCATCAAATACGCCATCCTTAATAATTCCTTTTCAAGTAAAATCCATCTATACCGGCCACTCATGATAAATGGTTTTATTGCGGGGTCTTAGGTAATGGAAATGAGCGGATCAGATCAAAATACGTGTCTTCTAATGCTTTTTCCGGGTTTTCTTTCGTTTTTCTATTCTTTAGAAAGTACAATTTTGGAGGGAA
>JBCCSU010000062.1:0-19868 GCA_039199635.1 Bacteroidota bacterium
ATTGAACGGCCTCAAAAAGCTTTTGACCACTTTCATAGGGCACTACACTATCTTCAGTCCCGTGAATTATAGTAACCGGGCACCTTACGTCTCCTATAAAATCTGAAGTAGGGAATTTGAATTTGAGTAGTAGGTTGACCGGCAAGAACCAATATTGACTTTTAACAATATCCGTTAGATTGTAAAAAGGGGTTTCCAACACCAATTTGGCTGGGGTATGCCTTGCTGCCGCATAGGCAGCGAAAGTAGCGCCTAAAGAACGACCGTAAACGATGATGTTACTTTCGGGAAACCGCTTTTTTGCTTCTTCATAGAATAACTCCGCATCGAAATACAAAGCCGATTCACTGATCTCGCCTGTGCTTTTTCCGTAGGTTCGATAATCCAGCATGAGCACATCATAGCCCGGGAAATCGTTGGCTACATGCCCCCACCCCGACAGATTACCAGCGTTCCCATGATAGTAAACTACAACGCCTCTGGCGCTATCGGCTTTGAAGTGTAAGGCATTTAACACCGCTCCATCATCTGTTTCGATGAACAGCTCTTCAAACGGCCGCTGGAAGGCATAATCATAATCTGCGGGTAATTTGCCTGGAAGAAAAATTAACCTCTGCTGCACCAGGTAAAGCCCCAAAACAATGATGATATATGGTGCAAGAATGATAAGAAGCAAATTACCAGCTCGTTTCATTTATATAATGTTAAGAAATGGATCATTGTGGATATATACATAGCTAAAACAATACGCGTTAACTTCAGGTTTATCTAGCATATTGAATTGATCAACAGTTCTTTAGAGATGTTTTATGCATGAAAAATAGTCTTTTTTTAGTTCTTCTTTTTTCAGTCCAAACCTTTCTACAAGCGCAGGTTTACACTGAAAAGCAAACACGTCATCGTTTTGCTCAATTACATCTGGGTTTTGACTTAGAGATCAGTACAGGTGGAGAGTCGCAGTATATAGTCTCAGGAAATGATTTACAGGCTTTCACCTTCAGCGGAATTACACGCCCAAGATTTTTAATTGGTGGCACTCACTTTTGGGGCCATGCTGACTTTTACATCGCCATACCCATTGCTTACCCGCAAAAGGAGATCAATGATCAAACGATTAATTTCTTACGTGGTGTTGAGACCGTATTCAAATACTACCCTTGGAGAATTGAGCATAAAGCCATTCGGCCATACATCGGGCTATCTTTAGCTCCTTTTTACTATCAACAGGATAATGATCTCCTGGACTTTGGAAATGGTCCCGGTTTAAGTCATACCTCGGTACCGCTTCATGCTGGTCTAACCCTTAATGTCAAAAATCATTTAATCGAGCTAGGGGCCAGTTGGAACTATTTAAATAATCAGAACTATTTTATTTCGAGAGATCAACGGATCTCTGTGGAAACTCCACCTGTTTATGTTAACCTATCTTACCGAGTGATGCTTGAAACCACCTTAAGTGCCGAAAAAAACTGGGAATCTGGACGGACGAAAGAGGTTACTGAACGCCTGGCCAATGACGGGAAGCTGAACGGTATATATCTAGGTGCGGGATTATCTTCTGCATTCTGGTTAGGCAATAATAGTTATAACACAGTATTGCGGCCTTATGCTGAGGATTATGGCATTTCCATCATGCCGGACTTTACGCTGGGCTATTATCTCCATAACCCTGATATTAACATTGGTATTGCTTATCGTAGTTACGGAACTTCAATTAATACTTACGGGGCGGTACAGCGGGCCAGACGTAGATCCATTGCTTTGGAAGCCACTAAATATCTTTTTGATTATAATGGATTTGCTCCGTTTATCGGCCCTGTAGTGAGTTCCGAATACCTCCGGTTTGAGGAAGACTTTGAACGTCAATCCATTGTGGATGCAGAAGAACGACAGCTAAGCTATGGCGTTACCTTTGGCTGGGACATTCGTCCTAATCGACTCCAAAAATGGATTCTAAGGACAAATTTACGATGGTTTCCTAATCTGAAATTAGAAGTCTCGGAGGGGCAGGAGATTTCCTTTGACAACCTCGAATTTAACTTTATTCAATTTATATTATTTCCGAATAGGTTGAAACTTTAGAAGTAGTTATGCCTTACCGTTTGTAGATTTCCGGCCGTTGAGCTAGGATTCCGAAGTTATGATACATCCCCGCACTTGATGCGGGCTCTCGAAATATTTGGTTCGCGTTTCTTTACATCGGGATCCCGTCTCAAGCGCGGGAACTATTTACGCTCACTTCTTTTTCCTGAATGCTTCACTCCGATGCTCGTAGTTTCCAGGTCTATCTCTGTCTTTTTGTAATTGATGATCTCGGTGAGCATGGTATGATACGACTCAAATGTATTCAAGTTTTTATGTCCCCCACCGATGACCGAATGCAGCCGGGTACGTTCTGGGTTTATCTTCGATAGCTTGACGCTACTGCTGAACGGGATCAGCTTGTCGTTCGTACCATGAATGATATGCACGGGGCAGTTCACATATTTCAACCACTTGTACGTAGGCATAGGATACCGCAAGATCACGGACAGCGGCATGAAAGGTAAAAACCGTCTGGCCACCTTCTTCAGGCTGTAATAAGGCGCATCTAGAATAAGCATTCTAGGATTGTTCATGGAAGCCAGTTTCGTGGCAAAACCTGACCCCATGGAGCGACCATAAAGGATGATGTACTTTTCATCTACCCGCTCCCGGATTTCATTATAAATGTGCTGCAGGTCATGTTTGATAGCCTTTTGTGATCGCCTTCCGGTACTTTTTCCAAACCCCCGGTAATCCACCATGATCACGTCATAGTTATGACGGGTGAAGTCTACGGCAAACTTGCCCCAGCCTTTCATGCTTTTGGAGTTGCCTTTGAGGTACAACACTACGCCACGTGGGTTTTCGGTTTTGAAATGTAGCCCATTGATGATGGCACCATCCCGGGTTTCGATGTCGTACTCCTCTACGACCTGGTTCTCGTAGTAGAACTGAAATTCTTTAGGCAGCCTCTCAGGTTTAAAGAGAAAGTACTCTTGCAGGTAGTACAACAACACACTGATGACCGCATAAACAGCAAGAACTAAAAGTGCTATATACAACCACAGCGGCATAGTCTAATTTACGAAATTCAATCTAAGTCATGTCGTGTCTTGGCTTAGCTGAGAGGAGATATCTCTTCGTTCACTTAGGTAGATGGCGAGTAGCCAGCTATTGATGTTATGCTTACTTTTGCTTTCCTCGATTCATAATGATAGAATAATGCAAGAAAACACTGAAGAGCAATCCATTGATTCAACAGCTAGCAACGAAACTGGAAAATGGGAAGGAACACCAACCACATCATCAAAAAGACCTGACCCATATGCAGACTATAGCTTCCCAAATTTACTGACCAGGGTTAAGGCTTTGGTTGTTGATCTGATAATCATATTAATTATCTTTTCTCTAGCATCTGTAATTATAGGTGAGATAGGTGATGCACCAAATTGGGTGCGAGGTTCGATCTTTGTTTTTTCACTCTATCGATATGAACCCATTTTCTTGACATTATTTGGAGGAACAATAGGTCATCAACTAGTGAAAGTTAAAATTAGGCGACTGAATGACCCCTCCAGAAAGATAAACATCCTACATGCTTCTATTCGTTTTATTACTAAATATCTATTGGGATGGGTATCTTTTATCACCATAACCTCCAATAAACGGAAACGAGGAATACATGATATGACCGCAGGATCAATTGTGCTTAATAAGTAGTACAAAAGATAGGTTAAAGAATTTCTTGGGCAGCTTCTCGGGTTTAAAGTATCCGCCAGTAGGCGGAGGAGACATCTTTGCCACAGGAAAAGTTACTTATTTGCTATATGGCAAAGATTCCTTCGTTTGCACTACGGGATGACTTATTCTTTTTAGGTCATATCGTGGCAGAGCAGTGATATCCTCGGTCTTGAGCCGAGGTCTCGAAGTAAGTGAGCATTCCCGCGCTTGACTCGGGATCCCGTAATATTTAGCTCCTACCTCCTTAATTCGAGATCCCGGATCAAGCCCAGGAACTACTCAAACGGATTAGAATTAATTAGTGAACAAAACAAGTTTTATCACTATTTTTCCAATTACAAACGATCAAGGTCATTTCTAAACGCTAAGTGCACTATATAAAGTTGTTAGCTGTCATCAAATCATGCTCAAGTCAACAATTCTCACTCTTATTTTATCAGTTACAACATTGGTTTCATTGGCCTGCTCCTGCTCTAGATACTCTGTCATAAAAGGGATAAAAAAAGCGGACTTAGTATTTACAGGTAAGGTCCTAGAAATAACGGACATTAGCCATAATGACACACTTAGATACAACAAACCAAATTCAGACTCAGTCACTATTCACATCGAAAGGGACTATCTTTATTCATTCAAATTTGAAATTCAAACAATTCATAAAGGACAGCATGACTCAAATACGGTTGAAATCATTTCTTCTGGAGGCGGTGCTGATTGCGGAATGTACTTTGACGAAGGCTCAGAGCACTTGGTATACACGAACTTAAGTGACAAGAAACACTGGAAAATTCTGCTAATGCAAGACAAGGTTAAACCGTTCTTTATGACTCATTTATGCACTCGGACTAAAATGAAATCAAAAATTGGAGTTTATGAGTCGTTTATTCTACTCTTGAACAGGCTTTTTTAAGGAATAAAGATGCCAGCTAATGTTTTCGTAAGAACACATTTAGACTTAACTCTATTATGTGAATCCCTTGAATGCTCTAGCGTGGTTTGCCCATTTGTTTATTTCAGGCCACTTGCAGTATATGATTTGCTAGATTTGTCTAAATGCAGTAAACACTACTTCTAAATAAAATTTGTCCAATCACTATGCGAGTAACATACATTCCTATAATGCTACTGACAACATTATTCAGTTGTTCAAATCAAAATGAGGCAGAAATTGTCAATAAAATACAAGAGATTAACAAGCATAAAATGGATGAAATTTCTAGGTTTAGAGCCATCATTGACGTTGAAGTTGAGCGCAACAAAACCGAAACAAACGAACAACAACGTAAAAAGATTATTTGGAGATGTATGAGTCAGAAAAGTGTATTAGCAAAAATTAATCATGCAAAAAATTATCAAGAAATAGAAGATGTGTTTAACAAATGGCAGACCGAGTTCGAAGATACTTTTCAAAGTAAAATCGATAATGTTCAAAATTACTCTAATCTATCACCAGAGTTAGCAAAAGAATTCATTCGATATGACATTTATGTTGCTAGTTTAACTCAGATAAATAAAGAAATTATGCTGATAAATTAATTGAGGGCTGGGACGTAATTACATATAAATAACTCAATTGGCTCACCTCCCACAAATCTGCTTATACGGACACAATTCACACTTCTTCACATACTCCGTTTGGTCAAAAGGCTGGTCGGAGATGAAGATCTCATGAAGGGTTCTTTTAGTTTTCTCTATGGATGTAGGTAGACTAGTGTTCTTTATTCTTAATTCGCGAATCGCGAATTAAGAATAAATGACTATATTTACCATCTAGCAGCACCTAGCATTATGAAAAAACATAGTGGTATGCGCCCTCATGATGTGGCTATTTTGATCAAAATAGCCAGTAAAGGGCAGCAAAAATGGTATATGAAAGATCTTGCCTATGAGCTTGGAATAAGTGCTAGTGAAATTAGCGAGAGCCTCAACAGATCCATGATTGCCGGCTTGATCAGTAGCGACAAGAAAACTGTTATGAAACTGGCCCTGTTGGATTTTTTAAAGTTCGGACTGAGGTATGTTTACCCGCAGCAACCAGGAGCCATAGTAAGAGGCATAGGTACTGCTCACTCTTCACCTCCCTTAAGTAATCAAATTATAAGTGAAGAACAATTCGTATGGCCCTACGCTAAAGGAAATAGCAGAGGCCAAGCTATAGAACCGTTACATCCTAAAACACCTGAAGCATGTCTTAAAGATGAAAAGTATTATGAATTAATGGCTTTGGTTGATGCCTTAAGAGTTGGAAAGGCAAGAGAACAACAACTGGCGTTTGAAATGCTCAAAGAAAGGGTTGATTGTGCTTAAAAACCAAACCATAAATTTAAAGGTCGTTGAAAAGGTAGCTCTGGCCCTGGAAGAACTTAACGATGAAGTAGTTTTTGTAGGTGGAGCAGTAGTAAGTCTTTACGTCACCGATCCAGGCGCAGAACAGCCAAGACCAACTAAAGATATTGATGTATCTGTTCAAATAAGCACATATTCTGAAATGGACCAACTCCGAGAGAAATTAGCTAGTAAGAAGATCTATCCGGCTATGGCTGAAACCGTCATGTATCGCTATTCTTATGAAGATGTCTCTATCGATTTTATTCCATTTGAAGAAACACCACTTGGCCCTACCAATAGATGGCTAAAACCTGGATTTGAAAAAGCCTACTCTGTATCTACAGGAAATTCAAACATCAATATCTTACCCGTAAGTATGTTTCTGGCTACAAAGTGGGAAGCTTTCAAAAGCAGAGGAAATGATCCCAGAATGAGTCCTGATTTCGAGGATATTATTTATGTAATTGATAACAACTTAGAAGTGATTGACGACATAGTCCATGCAAGCAAAGACGTTCAGAATTTCTTGAAAGAAATGAGCGTAGAGATACTCAATCATCCATCAAGAAACGAAATTATTGAATGTCATATTAATCCCTTAATTGCTGCCGAACGAAGGTCGCTTTTGGTTGAGAAACTGTCTAAAATTATTCAATTGGATTGACTATTTTTCTCCAAATTCATCGCCCATAAATCTCCTTATACAGACATAACTCACACTTCTTCGCATGCTCTATTTAATGAAAGGACTGGTCAGAGATAAAAATCTCATGGAGTTTCTGTTAGTTTTTCGTAGTCTTTATCCAGGTAAATAGAGATATCTCGATCTGTAATTATTCTTTTACTTGGTCCCGAGTCAAGTCTAAAATTAATTCAGGAAATTTATCAGTAGCTTGCCTTCGCAAACGACTACAGTTATTTGCAAATGCTAAGTGCGCCATATTGTTGGGCTCAGTAATTACAAAATAAATGAGGTTAATTCTAGTGATAATAATCCTAATAAACTCTAATAGAATCTATTCTCAAGATTTATCCAATCTGGAATCAAAATTTAACTGGTCAAAATTTGAGTTGAGATCTTTTGATAGCACCGACTTAGAAAGAGTATTTCCTGTAGTTCAAAACTTGCCATTTAGAACAAAATCGGATGCATTAAATCATCTTAAATTTTTTCATTTAGTAGACTATAATAACGACTACAAAATAGATGTCTTTTATGAAGGCTCGACCGGTGGAGAAGGAACCATGCTCCATGTTATTCAGAATACGGGAAACAATTTTGAGATAGTTCAAACTATCTATGGTTCTGTTCAAGATATTAAAGTCCAAAACAATAAAATCACGGAATTTCAAATTCTAGACTATGCCTGTTGTGCTGGTTATGTAGATCATTTACAACTATGGAGTTCAAAAGGTACTTCAAAATATTCTTCTGTAAACGATTTAGCTCTGATTGTGGGAACAAATATTCCATCTGATCAATTTGATAAACCAATCAATTTTAAAATAACGAATGAAAGATATAATATGCGATTGGAACCAGAGATCAAAGAATTGGGAGAAAATGATGTGCCATTTAATCCAATAGACGGACAAAATATAAGTGCTTCGTTTACATCTGGTAACACAGGAACAGCTATTGCCCAAAAAGAGGATGAAACTGGAAGAATCTGGTGGCTTGTGATTATGGATCAAATGCCAAATAGTGAATTTCCTAAATTATTCTACGAAGGAAATAATGATATTTATAATTACAAACCCGTTGGATGGATAAGTAGCAGATATGTAGAAAAAATTAAAAAATAAAGAGGCGGGTAAGTGCTTTCATTAACATACGAAGATGAGCCATTTGATATGAATGAATAGTGCCAATAGGAGACTACACTCATCTAGTTTCTGTCATGTATACTCATTTTACTTGGATGTCAGATGCAATCCAAATATTACCTCCCACAAATCTCCTTATACGGACATAACTCACACTTTTTCACATACTCCGTCTGGTCAAAGGACTGGTCAGAGACGAAGATCTCGTGAAGGGTTTCTTTTAGTTTTTCTCGGTATTCGTTCAGGTAAAGTGTAACGTCTTTTACTTGCTGCTTGTCGTCCTCATGGTAGAAGAGGCTGCTTTCATTTTGGAATAAAGCATTCTTGTTAAAAACAATGGGTACTACTCGCTCCCCATTCTCTTTCTTGTGCATGAGGGTATAGGCAAAAGTCTGTAAGGCTGCTTTGTTTCGGTCTTTTCTTAAGAAGAGCTCTTCTACATTTCTGAACTTCTGCTTGTCGCTACCGGTCTTATAGTCGATCAGGCGTACCAAGCCGTCTTTTTTATCAATGCGGTCTACCAGTCCGCCCATAGCAACGGTGAGGTCGTCTTGTAGCGGAATTTCAGTGCTGTAGCGTTCTTCCACGCCCACCACTTCGAAAGGAGCATATTGCTCATCCAGCTTCAGGATCTTCAATGCGAACTCTTTTACC
Source organism: Bacteroidota bacterium (assembly GCA_039199635.1). Lineage (GTDB taxonomy): Bacteria > Bacteroidota > Bacteroidia > Cytophagales > Cyclobacteriaceae > Fulvivirga. The sequence continues at coordinate 8,575 of JBCCSU010000062.1, forward strand.
ACCTCACGGGCAATCAGGTTCTTGCCCTCCAGCTTAAATAGTTTATCGGCAGGCACACCATAGAACTCCTTAAAAGCATCAAGGATCAGAGGATCGAGTTGGCTTCGGAAAGCTTTGAGGTCTTTCTTTTCAATGGTAGTGCGGTGCTGGTACAGGTATTCCATGGTGTTGTGCAGCACCTGCCCCAGCGTACGCGCATCAATATCTTCTTCAATGGTGTCCCGCTCATAGAGCTGTGTGATGTAGCGGAAGTAGAACTTCAGTCGGCAATCCAGGTAGGTGTTCACTGCGGAAGGCGAAAGGGGCTTGGTTTCAACCGCACTTTCTACAATGAAACGCTCGAGGCCCTTTCGTACTTCATCCGTCCTTTCAATGGTGATGGCGTCACGTTGCTCCGTGGCCGTGTAGTTGGCCAGCACCTTTTGCTTGATCTCCAACCCGGACTCATGGATCAACTGCTGTAAAAAGCGGCTCATCTCCTCCCCGCCCAGGTCATTGCCTTCGGTGTTATAAAAAAGGTTTACAGATGAGGCACGCTGTAGTAATCGATAAAAAAGGTAGGCATATATCGCATCCTGCTGGTCGTAATGCGGCATTTTATACGCTCTGCGTAGGTTGTAAGGAACGAACGAATGCTGCTTTCCGGTGGACGGAAAAAAGTCCTCATTCATGGAAAGAACAAACACATGCTCAAAATCGAGGTTACGGGTTTCCAGCACCCCCATGATCTGCAGACCGCGAAGAGGTTCTCCCGTAAAGGGTAGCTTTTCTGTCCGTACCACCTGCCGGAAGAGCCGCGCAAACGCGTTAACGTCTACGGTTTCGTTACTTTCTTCCAGGATGTCTGCATAACGGTTTAATAACCTGTAGTAATAGTGTAGGTATTCCGTATCCAACGCTTCCTTGTCTTTGTTCTCAACATAGAGGTTGGCTAGCACTTCTTTGAGGTAAGCCACAAAAGAACTCTGCATACTTGAGAAGATGGAAGTCAATACGGTTCCTAATGCCAATTCATCACCATAAAGGAATACCCGGTTATTCTGCTCAATCGACTGGATCAGCTTTTCAATGCCTTTGGGATCAATAGCGGCAATTTCAGGATGCCGCAGAATGGAGAGTATTGGTTTAAAATAGAAGATGGTCTGGTCATTGTCCCTCACCTTGGCAAACTGGTGTAATTCGAGAATACTTTCGATCAGGCTGTTGATTGGGGCAAAGGCTAAAGGGAAGCCCATAGTGACATTAATGGCACCTACCTGATCTGGCAGGGAATGCAACACCGGAAACAGCAGTGACTCATCAGCCAGTACAATGGCTACTTTTCTGAGGTCAATATCCGGCTGTTCCGCTAACAAGTGATTTAGTAACTGCCCAGTAAGCTTAGCCTGCCCCACATGCTGCGGTACGCCCAAGAGTGTAATGTTTTTCTCCCCAGACCGTAAATTACTTTTGCCATCAGTTTCAAAGGATTTACCAAACACATTCTTCCGCTGGTACATCCGAAAGAAGTTTCCAGCTTCCTGACGTTTATCAGAAAGGTAATACTCATCTATATCCCAGAAGATCTGTGCTTGTCGGTTAAGCATCAGCCAAGAAATAATCTTTTCCTCCGCTTCCGTCAACGCGTTAAAACCGGCAAACCATACCGGACCTCTCAAATGCCGCCACTCGTGCTTATCCAGGTTCTTCGCCAGCTGCTTGTATTGCATGCCCTCATAGGCAATGTTTTGCTCAGCCAAGTGGCTGTTCAGGTTCGCGTAAACTGCTCCCAGCTTCTCCCATACGCGCAGAAACCGGTCTTTATTCGCTGACTTAGTATCTTCAAAGCCCTGCCAAAACTGCTGGATCAGCTCTTTCTGCTCAGGTTCCAGGAAATCGAACGATAAGTCTAGTTGTTTCTGGCGGGAAAGGTTGGTGTACAAGCTCTGGGCATCCACCAGGTACTTATCTACTTCATCGAAGTCCTTGAGCAGCATCTGGCCCCAGAAATAAAATCGGTCAAAGCCTTCTGTGCCCTTCATGATCTTTTTGTACACGGTGTACAGCTCGTGGATCAATTGCAAGGAATCTGCCACCACTAAATCCGACTGCCCGGCTACAAACTGCTGGAATGACACTATTGTAGGAGACCAGGATGGGCCGTTAATGTACTCTTTTAATGCCTCCCGGAAGTAAAGCCCTGCTCTGCGGTTTGGAAATACCACGGTCACGTTACCCATGTCTTTTGGGTGTTGCTGTACTAGTTTTTGCGCTATTTCCTGGAGGAAGGTTTTCATTTTATCAGTATGCCGTTCCCGGGCTTGACCCGGGATCTCGAAATGTCTATTGGGATTCCGGGTTAAGTGTGAGAGTCTGCCTCTTTAGTTCGGGATCCCGCGTCAGGCGCGGGAATTTCCGTTTCTTAATTTGGGATTCCATTTCTTTAGTTCGAGGCTCCGGGTCAAGCCCGAAGACGGCTTTATATTTTATAATTATCATATAAATCTTTCCATTCGTTATTCATCTCATTTATCAAATCTTCTTTCCATTGTCTCTTGTATTTTTTCAATTGCTTCTCTCTCAATAAGGCTTCCTCTTTATCTGAGAACTCTTCAAAATACACCAGTTTATCGCAGTCGTACTGCGCTGTAAAGCCTCTAAATATTTTGTTCTTGTGTTCATATATTCTGCGTTCTAAATTATCTGTAAATCCAACATACAAGACTGTATGTCGAGGATGGTTAGTTAGAATATAGACATAGAATTTGTTCATCTTTCAATATTACGGGATCCCGCGTCAAGCGCGGGAATTTCTCTATTTACGGCTATTCCCGGGCTTGACCCGGGATCTCGATATGTTTTAGTGTGCACTTCATAAGTTCGGGATCCCAGCTCGGGGACCGGGAATTTCGTTTCTTTAGTTCGAGGCCCCGGCTCAAGGCCGGGGACTTTGTTTCTTTAGTTCGGGACTCCGGGTCAAGCCCGGAGATATTCAACACTCCTCCACCTCCCCTCCCCTCAAATACCACAAATACGCCTTCACATTCTCATAGCCCAGCTGTTCCAACAGGTCCTTGTATTGTTGAATCTGATTTTTATACTTATCGTCTTTCTTACCGGTTTTATAGTCGATGACCACAGTTTCTCCCTTTTTCCAGATTACACGATCGGGGCGGTATTCGCCTTCTTTCGTTAGGATCGTGGCTTCATTTCGCACCTGCCAGCTTTCATCAAACCACTGTTTTACCAACGGGTTTTTAAAAAGCTGCTTCAGGTGATTGCGAAGTTCCTCGGCTTCCTCATGGTTCAGTGATTCTTCAAAATAGACCAGGTCCAACGCTCGCTTGAAATCTTTCATGTATTGCACATGTGAAAGTATCCGATGCACCAGGTTACCGTATTTAATCCTGGACTTGCGGTCATCTACTTCTTCCAGCACATCCACGGAGTGTTTGACGGTGATCTTCTGACGCCAGTTAAAGTGGATATAGCTATCCAGTTTTGTGCTTTCAAATTGACTCCCAAGCTTCCCTTCAAATCGGTCCAGTTCACCAAAAATGAAACGCTGTGAGCCGCTGTCCCAGCCATCAGATAGGTCAAAGCGCTCATTGCTCAGTAAAATGTACAACAACTCACTCAATCCTTGCTTTCGCAGTTCGCGCTGTGGCGCAAAGGCAATCAGGTTATTCGCAGCTCGTGTCATGACCACATACAGCATATTCAGGCTATCCAGGTAGGCCTTTGACATTTCCAATTGATAATCCACCTTGAAGTAAGTTTCAGACAGCTTACTGGAATAGCGCAAGGGCAATGGTCCTACGTCAAACGGTTCTTCTTTTATCGCATTCCACAATATCGGACTTATCTTATGGTCCAGGGACCAGTTGCAGTAGGGGATCAATACCGTGCGGAACTCTAAGCCCTTCGCCTTATGAATAGTCAGTATCTTAATGGCATCAAGGTCATCAGCCACTTTGATACTTTGCTTCTTACCCGTTTCTTCCCACCAGATCAGGAAGGAATGGATATCCGCTTTTTCCTGGCCAATGAACTTCAGCACCTGGTCCTGAAAAGTTTGCAGGTAAGCATACTGACCTGCCACTTTATTCAATTCAAAACGATCTATAAGTTCTTCCAATAACTCAAAAAGCGGCATGCGTAGGTACCATTCGCGGTTGGCCAGAAATTGGTCAGGCATTAGCTTACTGAAGTCTTCCTTGTTCTTGGTGCCTGAAAACAAGCCATGAAGACTATGATCCTGCTTTCCAAACAGCACCTGGTAGTTATAGGCCAGCTGAGCTTTATTGATCGCATCTTTAGGTTCATGCAAGTAACGTAAGGCTGAAATCAACGTATTGACTGCCGATGAACTGGAAAGGAAGAGGGACTCATTGGAAACCACATCAAAGCGATACGTACTATCAGCCTTTTTTTGGTAATCCATCAAAAGATCAGCAATCTCCTTACCGTCCTTATTTTCACGTACCAAAATGGCAGTCTCCCGCAATGGAATACCTCTATCCTGGAGTTCCTCCAATCGGACTGGTAACACCTCGTTTACTTTTTCCTTCCAGTTGTAATCGTCCTCATCTTCATAAAACTGAATATCAATATAACCTTTCGGGTCATTCAGCTTCGATTCCGGAATTTGTTGTTCCACGGTGGCGTAAACAATATCAAAGGTATCGCCTAAACCGTTTTTTTCTTTAAGCTTATCACCAAGTTTAGAAGAAAAGAGTAACGGCATCTGGTTGAAAACCGCATTGTTAAATTGTATGACCCGTGCCTCGCTTCGGTAGTTACTATTCAACTGAAGCACCTGGGTTTGATGATCTCCTAACTGTTCCTGAACACGTGACTGTAGCAATTCCAGGTCTCCACCTCGCCAGCGATAAATACTTTGCTTGACATCGCCTACCAGTAAGTTCTGCTGCCCTTCGGCCATACTATTTTCGATCAATGGGCGAAAGCTTTCCCACTGAAAAGCAGAAGTATCCTGAAATTCATCGATGAGGTAGTGATTGAAAAAGGAACCCACTTTCTCGTAGACAAACGGGGCATCCGTATCTTGAACTAACTCTCGTAAGAATCGGGTGGCATCGGAAATGAGCATCACATCATGCTCTGCCTTATACTCCTGCAGTTTTCTGGAAAGATCTGAGAGCAAGCCATAGCCATAAATAAACTTGCGAATGGCCTGTGCGGTAGCATACTTTACATAACCATCCTCATATAGCGTTACAGCTTGTTCAATAGTATCTCTTAAACCATTTTCCAATGCTGAAACAATGGCTCCTGACTTTATCGATTTGGCTGGAAACCACTTGTCATCATTTAAGGCCTGATAGACATAATTATTGGGTTTGTAATCCTTGCCTGCAATTACCTTATCTAAGTGTGCGGCTGCCCCGCGCTTCTTTTGGGTAAAATCATCCGCGGTGAGTTCGTACTTCTCTAAGATCTCATGGCCGGTCTTGCCCAATGCCTTCATTTCACTCTCAAAAGATTGGATCACCCTGTCTAACCGCTTCAAAAAGTCGAGTATACCCACTTCACTTTTCAATTTACGATCAAGTTCAAGGTCTTGGAGCTCTTCACGGAAAAGCTCGCGGGCAAAAGACCGGAGTTCTTTCTGTACATCCCAGCTTTTACCATCGCCCAAGCGCTCCATAGTGAAAGCTATAAGCCACTTTCTCAGGTTTTTGTTCGCTTCTACTTCTAGAAGCAGGTCATTGACAATCTGAATAAGGATCAGATCATAATCCAACTCCAGCCGATAACTGCCCGCAAGCCCGAGTTCCCTACTAAAGCTGCGGATCACCTTCTGAAAAAAGCTATCTATGGTGCTAATGGAAAAATGCGAGTAGCCATGTAGGATTCTGGAAAGTAAGGCTGCACTTCTTTGCTGAAACTCCTGAGTCTCCAGATTCAAATGATCCATAAGGTCATCAGCCATGGCATCAAACTGGCCCTGCCCAAACTCATCCAGCTTTTGGATGATACGGTTTTTCATCTCCTGCATCGCCTTATTCGTAAAGGTGACAGCAAGAATGTGCTTGTAATAATTCTCCCTGGTGAAAGCCAGTTTTAAATACTCACGAGTAAGTGTATAGGTCTTCCCCGACCCGGCTGAGGATTTATAAATTACAAAGTTCTTATCACCCATAGAACTCCGTTCCTTTCTTACCATGGTCGACTAAGTCGTCAGACCACTTTATCTCACTCACCAAGGTTTTAAAGTACTTTGAACTAGTGGTCAGACGACTCATTGGGTCAGTTTATCAGTGAATCATGATTCTAGTTATCCGCTCCAAAAATAAAATCCGTGCTGTTATATGTAGTACCGTAGTTGTTAACCAAGTTTTTAACTTGATACAGCGCATCGATGAGTTGTTCTTTTTCCAATTCTTTAAGCGGATGCGCATACACAGACCACAAGAATCCATTGGACAGAGCATATTTGGCATCCAACGCTCTGTCAAAATTGGCTTCCATCATTTTCTTAAGGTCTTCAGCCTTGACCTTACTTTCCTCGGTAATCCCTGAAATTAACCGCATTCGATTAGCGCTTTCATCAGCAATCAAATAGATCTGAATACCATCAAGTTCATATTCTACACTAGGCCCATTTTCAGCAATTACCACAGCCCGCTGAGCTAAAGCTAATTTCAAGGATTTTAAATCCATATCCTGAGCTATACCTGCACTGCCCAGGAAAAGGCAAAAAATAAATGAAAGCGCGCGCAACAAACTACTTACTCAATACATAAGTTAATACCGGACGCTTTGCATGGTTAACCACATCTTCGGCGATACTGCCAGTTAACAGATGTGCAAAACCTGAACGACCGTGCGTAGCCATCGCGATCATATCTGCATCTATGGATTCAGCGAAATGCATGATTCCCTCTTCTTCCGATACATCGTTATATACATGGGTTTGATAGTTTTCAAATCCGCACTTCTGTGCATACTTTTCTAATGCCGGTAAGGACTGGCTATCCGACTCGAAATTATTAGGCGTATTAATTCGTACTACATGGATTTTAGCATCGAAAATAGTTTGAAAATTACGAACTACTATCATGCATGTGTCATCAGAATCATTAAGACCTGTGGCAAATACAATCGTATTGAAATCCACATTTTCTACAGGCTCTCTCAACGTAACCACGGGGCAATTGGCGTGTCTAACCACCTTTTCGGCATTCGAGCCGACAAGGGCTTCCGCAAAGTTATTAGTGCCGTTGGTTCCCATGACCACCAGGTCTACACTATGCTCCGATATAATATCTTGGATGCTATGGTAAGGGCTTCCGATTCTGATCTCTTTTTTAATATTTATATCAGCGTATTGCTCATCTATAGCATTTAAGTCGATCGTTACCTTTTCTATCAGCTTAAGTATAAAAAGGCGGTCCTGAATATCTGGCAGGTCTACTTCTCCCGTAAATTTCACTGTACTCACGCTAGTGTCTTCCACCACATGAAGTAAAATCAATTCCGCGTCCATTTTTTTGGTAAGCTTAGTAGCGAAATCAACGGCATAGCCGGCATGCTCGGAAAAGTCAGTGGGAACAAGTATTTTTTTCATGATAGAGTCGTTTTTGTTTGATTAAAATTAGTACTAAATCCTGATTTCACAATTAATTTAAACATTCGCTGTCAGTCTACCGATGATAGGCGTCAGAAAGGGTAGTGACGAGTCTCAGCCGGTAATCCAGTACCGTTTCCGAACTTTAGAGTAGCTAAAGATCAAGACAATGAGCGGCTTCGGAATTTCAAAAAATCAGCATTTGGAGAAATCTCACTACGAGACCAAAAATTGGATTTCTGACATTCAATTCTGGTCTGATGAACTTACCTTTTTCTCCCGGATACTCTCGGATAAGATGATATCGGCACTGGATGAAAAAATACTCGGCAAGCTGAATCAACTAAAAGATCAAGTTCAATACTATCAAGATAAGCTCATTAAATATTTTACCAGAGTACTGAACGACCATGAATCAAAATTGGCACATATGATCAGTGGTCAATACACCTATTATGATTCTTACGAGTCAGAACACGCAAATCTAAGTGGGCACGTGAATTCCTTCAGACAGGAATATCGAATGTTTAAAAAGGAGTTTTATATAACGATGATAGGATCAATGCCAGCTCCTTAAAACAATTGCCCTAAACCGAACAACAGCACAAAAAGTAATGAAGTAAGTGCCAACTGCTTCAGAAAGGGGTCAAGGTCTTTGGCGCTTTTTTTTGTCTTAACCGCTAAACCATTTCTGATCAATAATGGGAGAACCAACAAAAAGAGAAACTGCCAGGGTGAGTCATAATTATTGAGGACATAAAAGACTGACAAGATCAATCCAACCGATAGCAAAATCCAATGATATACAACGGCTTTTGATCGGCCGATACGCGCGGGTATAGAGAACTTACCGGCCTTCAGATCGCTTTCTATGTCTCTAATGTTATTTACGTTAAGTACTCCTGTAGAAAATAGGCCGATACTAGCAGCGGGTAGTAAAAGATCAGGATAAATCGATTCAGCAAATAAATAATACGAGCCCAGCACCGCTACGAATCCAAAAAACAGTAACACTGAAATATCGCCTAAACCCATATAACCATAGGGCTTACGCCCCGCAGTGTAGGCAATAGCTGCCAAAATGGCTGCAATACCAACGGCAAAAAAGAATAAAAAAGCTTCCCATTTAAACCCAAAGGCCAAGTACAACAAATAGGTTCCGCTTAACAAAGTAATCATTATAAAAATGATAATAGCCTTTCGCATGTTCGGTAGCGAGATTAAACCGGCCTGAACGGTACGTGCAGGGCCACTGCGCTCCACACTATCTGCACCATTAACCGTATCTCCATAGTCATTGGCCAAGTTGGAGAGTATTTGAAGGCCTACTGTAGTTATGGCACACCATGTGAAAATTGGCCAGGAAAAGAACCCGTCAGCAACTGCTAAAAATGCCCCCATGCCAATACTTGCCAAAGCAAGAGGTAATGTTCGTAACCGAAAAGCCGTAATCCAGACCTTTAGCATAAAATGTAGAACTTAGTTAAATTGATAAGTGTTTATTACTTGAAAGCCATCGCTATGAAAAAAATACCCACGCTTCTCCTATGTTTTGCCACCATAACATTAGTAGCACAAAGCAATGAAAGTTCTAAGAGTATAACCAACTATGCTTCATTGAGTTTTTACAGCCAGTTAGAAAATCCTCTTCCAAAAGAGTATGTGTATATAGACCACTTCGATCAATTTATCGATATTCCCAATGAACCAAGTCTCCGAACTTTTGGAGAAGCCGATATAATGAATTCGAGCTTTAGTGGTGAACAGTGGTTTGGCACTTCTTCTACAAACAAGTTTCAATTTATGAATCGTGAATTCGAGAGTACACAGATCTATGATCTTAATGGTGTACTTCGTCAAACAAGCGTTTCTTTTTCTTTCCGAAAGAAAAAATAGCTACATCCTCTCTGGAACGTTAATGCCTAACAAAGCCATAGACCGGCTGATGGTTTCTGCCGTGAGCCGAGAAAAAGCAATACGAAATTTTAGCCGATGAGTATCCACCTCATTAAATATTGATATCTCCTGATAAAAACGATTATACTCTTTGGCCAGATCATAAGCGTACTGCGCAATCACATCCGGTGAATAACTATTGGCCGCTTCAATGATTTTTTCTTTAAAATCACCTAACAACTTAATGGTATCGACTTCTACAGGTTCAAGGCTATCAAGGTTCGCTAGCGAATCATCAAGATCATTATAGCCAAGCTGAGCCGCTTTTCTCAGAATAGCGGAGATTCTGGCATGCGTATACTGAATGAATGGCCCTGTATGACCCTGAAACTGTATTGACTCATTCGGGTCAAAAAGCATTCGCTTTTTGGGATCCACCTTAAGCAAAAAGTATTTCAATGCTCCAAGCCCCAAATTATAATACAAATCCTGCGCTTGTTCAGTCGTAAAGCCCTCTATCTTACCTAGTTCTTTGGTATGCTCTTCAGCCGTATCCAGCATTTCCTGCATCAGATCGTCTGCATCAACCACAGTTCCTTCACGTGACTTCATCTTACCACTAGGAAGGTCTACCATGCCATAAGAAAGATGATAACATTCCTTGGCCCATTCGTAGCCTAATTTTTCAAGGATCAGAAATAAAACCTTGAAGTGGTATTCCTGCTCATTACCTACGGTATACACTTGTCGGGCAATTTCAGGAAAATCCCGAAAACGCAGAATGGCTGTTCCAATATCCTGGGTCATATACACTGAAGTACCATCGGAACGAAGCAGAAGCTTTTGATCCAAGCCTCTATCCGATAGGTCTACCCAAACGGAGCCATCTTCTTTTTCAAAAAATACGCCTTGTTCAAGTCCTCTTAGCACCTCATCCTTCCCAAGGAGATAGGTATCAGACTCATAATACAGCTTATCGAAGTCCACCCCCATAGTTTGATAGGTAGTGTCAAAGCCAGCATATACCCAACCATTCATTTGCTTCCATAACTCGTAAATTTCCGGGTCCTTATTTTCCCATTTCAGCAGCAGACCTTTCGCTTCTTTCATAATGGGAGCTTCCGCTTCCGCTTGCTTCTTCGCCATACCATCGGCTTCGAGGTCTTTAATCTGTTGCTTGTACTCCTGATCAAACCTTACATAGTAGTCACCCACCAGCTTATCTCCCTTCTTCCCCGAAGACGAGGGTGTCTCACCTTCCCCAAACTTTAACCAGGCCACCATAGATTTACAGATATGAATGCCGCGGTCATTGATGATCTGAACCTTATGGACTTTATTACCGGCCGCTTTTAAGATCTCCGAGACTGACCAGCCAAGAAAATTATTTCTCAAGTGGCCCAGGTGCAAAGGCTTATTCGTGTTGGGTGATGAATATTCGACCATCACTTCTTTTCCATTAGGATCTAACTGACCAGGGTTAGGATCCTTACTAAGCTTCTTAAAAACAGAAACCCATGTATTGTGGCTTAAAGAGAGATTTAAAAATCCTTTTACCACGTTAAAATCACTTACTAAACTACTATTAGCCACCAGCTTTTCACCTAATTGTTGAGCAGTTTGCTCTGGCCCAGTCTTGCTTAACTTAGCTAAAGGAAAGCAGACTAGCGTATGTGTACCATCAAACTCTTTACGTGTAGGCTGTAAAGTGATCTGCCCCTCAGCAAGTTCTGTCCCAAAAACCGCCTGAAAAGCATCTTTTATTTTTAATGTTATTTCTTTTTCTAAAATCATACGGGTATTACGCCTTTATAATATTGACAGG
>JBCCSU010000063.1:0-19809 GCA_039199635.1 Bacteroidota bacterium
AAGATGTTTTCATTAAATATCGAGATGTATTACTTGATACGTTAAATGTTCCTGACTCTACGCTTAACCCGGCTCGTGAGTTTGATATGATCATGAAAGGCATTGCTCTTAAACAAGACGTAGGTAATACTGCGGTACAATTTGGCGGACAAGATACCCGTTCCTCAGTAAGGCTTAGATACAACCGCCTCGCTCCCTCCGGTACAGAGGAAAGAGAAATAGTTATAATTTTGAACTCCAGTAAAGCATTTAACGAAATTAGACCCAACGCCAATTCAAGTTGGACTTTACCCAAGTTTAACGACTTAGATGGTTTTTATGAGGCCACGGCTTTAAGTGATGATAATGCTTACATTCAATCCGGGGCAAACTTATTTTTCTCATTAGATTTTGAAGGCTTCAGATCTTTTGCTGACACGGCCACGAATGCCATTTTTCAAGGTGCCGAACTGTATGTCAATGGTGATAGCACGCTGGTATTAGCGGGCAATGATCCCACGGCACAGCTACAGTTTCTTCTTAGTTCAGATGAACGCCTGGCCGCAGATGAATTAGTAGGAGTACAAGATGTGAGTACCTTTTCCGGAGAAGTGCCAGTAGCCGTTAACTTCAATGAAGCTGACTCAAATTTTATTAGAGTACCTACTTATCTTAATCAAATAGTTTTAGGGCGAACGGAATTAGATAAATTGATTATCAGAGGTCCTTCGGTGTCTACTCTCGATCGCCTGGTTATTCCAAAGGATAGTATTTTCCTTCGAGTATATTACAGCAAAACTAATTAGTGTATGTGCGGAATAGTAGCCTATGTTGGGAAGAGAACAGCCCACGAAGTTATTATCAAAGGTTTAAAAAGGCTCGAATATCGTGGATACGATAGCGCCGGTATTGCTTTACTTAACAAAGGCTTGAACGTTTACAAGACTAAAGGGAGAGTAAGCGATCTTGAAAAGTCGTTAATTGATGAAAAACTTACCAGTCATATCGGTATAGGCCATACCCGATGGGCTACTCATGGTGAGCCCAACGATACTAATGCGCATCCTCACTATTCGAATAGCAAGAACCTAGCTATTATTCATAATGGCATTATTGAGAACTACAGCTCTCTGAAGCAAGAGCTAATGAACAAGGGCTATACGTTTAGCAGTGAAACTGACTCTGAAGTTTTCATACAGTTCATTGAAGACATTAAATTGAATAACGACTGTACGCTGGAAGAAGCTGTAAGATTGGCCTTAACCAAAGTAGTAGGAGCTTACGCTATAGTGATCATGTCTAAGGATAACCCCGATTTACTTATTGCCGCCAGAAAAGGGAGTCCACTGGTTATAGGCGTGGGTAAAGATGAATTTTTCCTCGCTTCTGATGCCACCCCAATCATAGAGTATACCAATGAGGTTGTTTATCTTAATGATTACGAGATCGCAATTATTGATAACAACGAATTGCGTTTGAAGAACACTCAGGATGTTCTCTCCACTCCATACATTCAGACGCTGGATATGGAATTGGAAGCCATTGAAAAAGGTGGTTATGAGCACTTTATGCTTAAAGAGATCTATGAACAGCCTAAGTCGATCAGCGACTGTATGCGCGGAAGGTTAAGTGCCAACCAAGGTAGGCTCGTGCTGGGTGGTATTCGTGAATATGCGAATAAGCTGGTCGCAGCAGACAGAATTATTATCGTTGCCTGTGGAACTTCATGGCATGCCGGATTGGTGGCTGAATACTTCTTTGAAGAGTTTTGTAGAATACCGGTAGAAGTAGAATATGCCTCAGAATTCAGGTACAGGAACCCCATCGTAAATGAAGGGGATGTGGTCATAGCCATCTCACAGTCGGGTGAAACAGCAGATACATTAGCCGCTATTGAGTTGGCTAAATCAAAAGGGGCCATCATTTTTGGTGTATGTAATGTTGTTGGATCTTCCATCGCCAGAACATCTCACGAAGGTGCCTACACGCATGCAGGGCCTGAAATTGGCGTGGCCTCAACAAAGGCTTTTACAGCGCAGCTTACGGTGCTCACCATGATAGCCCTCAGAGTGGCTCATAAAAAAGGGACCATTACAGAAAGAAGATATCATGAACTACTAGTGGAAATGGAAAACATTCCATCAAAAGTGGAAAAAGCCCTTACACTAGATGATCAGATCAAAGGAATAGCCGAACTATTTAAAGATGCCAAAAACTTCTTATATCTGGGCAGGGGATACAATTTCCCAGTGGCGTTGGAAGGCGCATTAAAACTCAAAGAGATATCGTATATACATGCTGAGGGTTATCCGGCCGCTGAAATGAAGCATGGGCCTATAGCATTAATAGATGAGGAAATGCCTGTGGTGTTTATAGCTACCCGTGATAGCTCATACGATAAGGTAGTCTCCAATATTCAGGAGGTAAAAGCCCGAAAGGGCAAAGTGATAGCGGTAGTAACCGAAGGTGATGCGCTTATTCCTAAAATGGCTGAGTTTGTGATAGAGGTGCCGAAAACAGATGAGTCGCTAATGCCTATGGTTTCTGTTATTCCTCTACAGCTGCTCTCATACCATATTGCGGTAATGAGAAATTGTAATGTGGATCAACCACGGAACCTTGCTAAGTCTGTTACTGTAGAGTAGCTATTCACTTAAAAGCAAGTATTCTCGTTTGAGCAGAGGACATATCTTATAGCGTGGGTCTTTCGTATCTTCATAAAGTGCTTCTAATAATTCATAGATATGGGAGACTCCAATTCTCTCCAGCCACTCAAAAGGGCCATAAGGGTAATTAGTGCCTAATTTCATACCTAGGTCTATATCTTGCTTAGTAGCCGTACCTTCTTGTACAGTGTAAAAAGCTTCATTAATGATCATAGCCACCACTCTTGGCGTAACCATACCTACTCGGTCAGCCACTTCCAGAAAATCGATACCAAGTTTAAAAAAAAGCTCTTCGAGTAAAGAGGCTTTACCCTGAGAAGTAACTTCTAATAGCGGACGGTCAAAGAATCCCGGAAGACCATTAAACCCATAAATATTACTTGCTAGCTTTCCATGTACATAGGTTAACTCCGCCAGACTCACTTTTACCGTATTCAAAAATATGAATGGTGTTTTTAATGAATTTAAACTCTCCAAATCCTCAGGATTATCCTCTATCGTAAAATGAAAAAGTAGGTCAGGGTTATTTTCCTGACGAGCCATCTCATTTATCTCCATTAAGTGAACCTCATGGTCGGTAAATTTCGAAACGCATTCACTTAAATTCACTTTGTCACCAATAACACCTATCTTCATTTTACTTAATTTTTACCTTTCAAAATTACCCATTATGAATAAGATCATCATCAATAGTAGTAAAGCACCGGAACCTTTAGGGCCATACAGTCAAGCGGTGATGGTGAATGATACCTTGTACCTGTCAGGGCAAATAGCTATTGACCAATCAAAGGGGTCTATGGTCAACGGCAGCATACAAAAAGAAACTCATCAAGTGATGAAGAATATAAGTTTTGTGCTGGAAGCAGCGGGTTTAAACTTTACAAACGTGGTGAAGTGCAGTATTTTCATTAAAGATATGAATGACTTTAAAGCCATCAACGAGGAATACGGAAAGTTTTTTGATTCCTCTCCCCCTGCGCGTGAAACCGTGGAGGTATCAAGACTTCCAAAAGATGTGAATGTAGAAATATCTTGTATTGCCGTTAAGTAGCGTACATAAAGAAATAAATAGTTGTTCTTAGTCTTATGTCCCTCATAATTTAAAATGTATTAGTGGGTCGGTAGGTATATACCATGAATAATACAGGAATTAAAGAGAAATAATCCGCTTAACATTGGCCGAACGTTATTGATGAAAATGGAGAATGAGTAGCTTTGCGGCTCAAATTATTAAATAATGGATAGACCGGTTAGGGTAAGATTTGCTCCTAGTCCCACAGGAGCATTGCACATAGGAGGTTTACGAACAGCCCTCTATAATTATTTATTCGCCAGGAAGCATAAAGGCACTATGGTGCTTCGTATTGAGGATACGGACCAGGCTAGGTATGTACCGGAAGCTGAAGCATATATTAATCAAAGTCTTAACTGGTTAGGAATAACTCCCGATGAAGGACCCGACCAAGGTGGAAGTTTTGGCCCCTATAGGCAGTCCGAACGAAAAGATGTTTATCAGAAATATATTCAACAGCTAATAGACACTGGCTGGGCTTACTATGCTTTTGATACTGCAGAAGAGTTAGAAGAAATGCGGGAGCGCTTGAAAGCGGCTAAAGCCAATGCCTTGACGTATAACGGGATTACGCGTAATCAAATGAGCAATTCCATTACTCTTACCAATGAAGAAGTAGAGGAAAAACTAAAAAGTGGCATTCCTTACGTTATAAGGTTTAAAGTTCCTCTGAAAGAGGATATTCGACTAAACGATATCGTCAGAGGTTGGGTGGTGGTTCACTCCACCGCTATTGATGATAAAGTGATTATGAAATCCGATGGTATGCCTACCTATCACTTGGCCAATGTGGTTGATGATCATTTAATGCAGATAAGTCATGTTATCCGCGGTGAAGAGTGGCTTCCGTCTGCACCACTGCACGTTCTGCTTTATCGTGCTTTGGGTTGGGAAAGTTCTATGCCAGAGTTTGCTCATCTACCACTGCTGCTTAAACCTGACGGAAACGGCAAACTGAGTAAACGGGATGGAGACAAGCATGGATATCCGGTTTTTCCTATTAACGGAGTGTTTCCCGATGGGAAAGGCAACCAAGAAAACTATAATGGATTTCGTGAAGCAGGGTATCTACCGGAAACCATGGTTAATTTTCTGGCGTTGTTAGGCTGGAATTCAGGCACCGAGCAGGAACTATATAGTTTGACTGAGCTTACAGAAGCATTTTCTTTGGAAAGAATCAATAAAGCCGGGGCCAAGTTCGATGTAGAGAAAGCCAGGTGGTTTAACCAGCAGTACATTCGGAAGATGAATTTGAGCGACTTGGTGACTGCGGTTAATCAACAAGGTGAAGCAAGAAACCTCTCATTTCCATCAGAGAGCGCCGAGGATATTGTCAACTTATTTCAGGATAGAATAACTTTTATAAGGGACATCTGGGAAGATGGCAATTTTTTGTTTTCCACACCCGAAAGTTACGATGAAAAGGTAGTTAAAAAGAGATGGACCACACAGCTAGTTGATGTTATTTCCGCTTTTGGGAAAGCTATATCACAGCACGATAATGTTTCTGCCGATAGTGCAAAATCTCTTTTAGAATCAATATTGGCCGAAAAAGGTATGGCCTTGGGGCAAATTATGCAAGGGCTAAGGGTAGCTATTACAGGAAAAGGTGGTGGCCCTGACCTGATGAAAGTCATTGAAATATTAGGTGGTGAAGATGTAAATTTAAGAATACAAAAAGCCATTGAAGAACTACCCGTAAAAGCAGAGAATAATGCCTAAGAAAAAAAAGAAATTTCAAGAAGAGGATGAGAAACCCAAAGTCAATCCAGAATTGGACGGATTAAATATCAAGATCGACTCATTCGGCGAAATAAATACTACCTATAACATTGACGACATCAATGATTTCTTAAATCGTAATGTTGATGATAAAAAGCTGGGAGAAAGGGAGGACTACGAAGAGTTAAAATCAGGGAAGAAAAAACAAAATCCTAAGAAGGATAGTGAATAGCAGTCTATTTCCTTCTAAAATTTGGCAGTAAAGCAGGCACGGCTTGAGTGTATTGCACGTATTTCTCCCCATAAAGCATAATAAGCTTCTTCTCTTCCAGCCAAATACCAAGTGGTAGATAAGTAAGTACACATACCAAAGATATCAGTGATGCTAACCTGCTATCATAAAGAAAAAAGCCGCAAAAGATAAGGATGGTGGCACTATAAAGAGGATGTCTGATATGCGCTAGAATACCGGTAACTTTTAAATCTTCTTTGGATTCTTCTGTAAACCCTAAGAAAGCACTGAAGTTATAGGCTTTAAATGCCTCCCTAATAATAAATACGCCTGCCGCTGCTAGAAACAGCGCAAATGCTTTTACCCCTCGATGTTCTGGCAAAAGCTTATCACCACCTAAGGCACCATTATAAAAAAGCAATAAGAGTAGCCCGATAGTCGAGATTAAGCTATATATGAGTCTCTGTGTTCTTAGTGAAACCCCGGCTTTCAATAACTTGGCTTTTATGCTCCCGGATGAAAGCAGGCTGTGATGCAAAAAATAGAGACTCCATAAAACCGCTAGTCCGATGTATTGCATAAAGTGAAAATACGAATAATTAAAGCCCTGAGAAACGTTTTACATTACACGTATATTTGAATTACTAAAAGCCATTAGAACATGTCAGAAAAAACGATCGGTATCATTAGAGAAGGTAAAATCCCAAGTGATAAGAGAGTGCCATTTACACCCACCCAAGCGAAAGAGATAGAATCGTTATTTCCCGGAGTGAAGGTAAAAGTACAGTCAAGTGAAGTACGTACCTTTCCGGACCAGGAGTACCTTGATCAAGGCTTAGAAGTGTTCAGCGATATCTCAGACTGCAATATTCTTTTTGGTGTAAAGGAAGTGCCTATGGATCAGCTCATTCCGAATAAGACCTACTTCTTTTTTTCACATACCATTAAAGAACAGCCTTATAATAAAGGCCTTCTAAAGGCTATCTTGAAGAAAAAAATAGAACTTATTGATTATGAGGTACTCACGGACTCAAATGGCCTTAGAATAGTGGCTTTTGGCCGGTATGCCGGCCTTGTGGGTGCTTATAATGGCATCCTTACCTATGGCAAGCGGTATAATTTATTTCAGCTCAGGCCGGCACATGAATGCTTCGATCTGGACGACATGAAAACCGAATATGCCAAAGTAAAACTACCACCTATTAAGATAGCGTTAACCGGTGGAGGAAGAGTGGCAAAAGGAGCGATGGAGGTACTCAACGGAATGAGAATACGGCATGTTTCACCCGCTGAATTTCTAAATGAATATTATCATGAACCCGTATATACGCAGTTAAATACCAGAGACTACAATGCTGCCAAAGACGGCTCCGGTTTTAGCCGAAAAGATTTTTACGAACATCCGGAGAAATATCGTGGTGATTTCATCAAGTTTTCAAAGGCTGCTGACGTATTAATTGCCGGAGCATTCTGGGATCCTCGGGCTCCTGTACTATTCACACCAAAGGATGCCGCAGCTTCGGACTTCAAAATTCGCGTAATATCCGATATTACTTGCGACATAGAAGGTTCTATTCCATCCACTAAAAAACCTACTACTATTGACGATCCTATTTACGATTATAATCCGTCAGATGATAGTGTAGAGTCACCCATCAGTGATGAGGGAAATATAACCGTTATGGCGGTGGACAACTTACCCTGTGAGTTGCCAAGAAATGCGTCAGAAGATTTTGGTTCTGAACTCATTCAAAATGTATTGCCACATCTTCTAGGGGATGATTCTGAAGAGGTAATAGACAGGGCAACGATTACGAAAGACGGTGAGCTGACCCGCCGTTACGAGTACCTCAGCGGTTATGCCTCTGACTAAAGCCGGTAAAGCCGCGTTGACAAGACGGCTTTAAACCAGAAATGACTAGATTAGCTATAATGGAGGAAACCGCTATATTAAAAAGCTCAAGAGAATACGCAGAATCGCTGTTGCAAAAGCTATCAGGAGACTACTATTATCATAACCTGGAACACACGAAAGAGGTGGTTCAGGCGGTTTCAAAAATTGGTACTAGCTCTAGTTTAGCGGAAGGAGAACTAGAGCTAGTACTGCTCGCGGCGTGGTATCACGATCTTGGTTATAGCTGTAACTATGAAAACCATGAAGATGAGAGTATCCGGATAATGCGGAAAAAACTTGGTGAGCTTGGCCTGGACCAGTATAAAATTGAAAAAGTAGCCACAATTATCAAAAGCACGCAAATGCCGCAATCACCCGTAGATGAGCTAGGCAAAATTATGTGTGATGCTGATCTGTACCATTTAAGTTCAAATGCTTTCGAGGAAAAAAGCGAGGCACTGCGTAAAGAATTAGCCGCGGTCTGCGGTAGAAATTTTACCTCTGAGGAATGGAAGCAAGTCACTATTGAATTTATTAATACTCATACCTATTTCACTAATTATGGAAAGGTAAAACTTGAGCCAAAGAAGAAGAAGAATTTAAAAAAGCTGAAGAAAAATGATAATGTAGATAAGAAGTACATTGAAAAACTTGAAAACCAGCTTGTAAAGCTCCAGAACAAAATAGAGCAGACCCGAATTCAAAAGCCGGATAGAGGCATTGAAACCATGTTTCGTATCACCTCGAAAAACCACCTCACACTCAGTGCTATGGCAGATAATAAAGCAAATATTATGATCTCTATAAACTCGATCATACTCTCAGTTTTAGTATCTGTGCTTTTCAGAAAATTAGAGGATTATCCTCATTTGTTAATCCCCGGACTCATTCTTGTTTTGGTTTGTCTTACTACTATCGTTTTTGCGGTTTTAGCTACCAGGCCTAATGTATCTTCCGGGGAATTCACGAGAAAAGATATCGAAGACAAAAGGACCAACCTTTTATTCTTCGGGAATTTTCACAATTCCAAACTGGAAGACTATATGTGGGGAATGAAAGAGATGATGCGAGATGCAGACTACCTGTATGGAAGTATGATTAAAGACATTTATTTTCTAGGAAAAGTGCTGGGGAAAAAATATAAAATGCTACGTACCAGCTACACCGTTTTTATGTTCGGATTTATTATCTCCATACTATCTTTTCTAGTAGCTATGATTCTCTTTAAACCTGGTTATTAGACTTTAACCAATGGTAGAATTCATGTTGTGCACGAATTCTTTTTGCTCCGCCCTCATTAGGTATATTTTCTAAACCCTTACTTAATATAGTGCCTTTAACATTATCATTTAGCTGAATGGTAAGCAACTGTTTCATTTCTTCCTTTAGTAAAGGGTCATGAATTGGGAATACCACTTCAATTCTGTGATATAAATTTCTGCGCATCCAATCTGCCGAACCTAAGTAGAGATCTTCGCTCCCATTGTTGTAAAAATAAAATACCCGTGAATGCTCCAAAAAGCGATCGACAATTCTGTGCACGACAATATTCTCGCTCATACCTTCAACGCCTGGTCGCAACCGGCATATAGCCCTTATGATCAACTGGATTTTAACACCCGCCTGGCTCGCCTCATAAAGCTTACTGATCATCCTTTCATCTTCAAGGTTATTCAGCTTGATGATTATATGCGCTTTTTCTCCTTTATGAGCATTGCTAATTTCTTGATCTATTAGTTCTTTGAAGCGCCTTCTAATATTAAATTGAGCAACAAAAAGCTCTTTGAATTCCGTGGGTTGATCTTGATCTTCAAGATACCTAAATAAACCTTCTAGCTCATTAGTAAGATAATCTTGACTGGTTAGAAGTGCCTCGTCTGTATAGATCTTTGCAGTTTTTTCATTAAAGTTACCGGTTCCAAAATAGGCATATTTAACCGCTCTACCTTCGCTTTTTCTTTTCACTAAAGCTACTTTGGCATGTACCTTAAGGCCTGGAATACTGTATATGATTTTAATACCTGCCTCTTCCATGCGCTCCGCCCATTGAATATTATTGGCTTCGTCAAACCGGGCTTTTACCTCTACAAAAACTGTGACTAACTTTCCATGGTTCGCAGCTTTTATAAGTGATTGGCAGATGACAGAGTCAGCGGCTATCCTATAAAAAGTGGCTTTTATTTCACTAACGGTGGGATCGTTAGCGGCCTCATCAAAAAAACGTAATACATAATTATATGATTGATAAGGAAAATGTAGCAGAACGTCTTTGGCATCAATGATATGAAAAAGACTATTCGCTTTATCAAGTTGTTGTACCTGAAGTGCTGGCAGAGGTTGATTTTCCATCTCAGGACTTTTAGGATTTGGCAATTGAAAGAGATCATTCATATTGTGATATCGCCCGCCTTCAACAAGATCGGTATGCGCGATATTAAATGTTTTGGTAAGCAGGTCTAGAATGTGTGATGGCATGTGGTTATCGTAAAGAAACCGGGCAGGCACTCCCAGATCTCGCTTTGCGATTTGTTTCTCAATCTTGGCTACCAGATTTCCGGAATACTCATCTTCAATTTGTAAATCGGCATCACGGTTCAATTTGATACTGTAGACTTCGCCCGCATTGAAATCCGGGAAAATAGCGTCCATATTTTCTCTGATCACATCATCAATCGCCAGGTAGTAGTGCATACCATTTACCTTTGGGAGTTTGAAAAAACGCGGAAGTTCTGAGGGTATATTAACCAGTCCAACCTCTCCGTTTTTATTTCCTACAGCAAGATAAAGCCCCTTATTTTCCAGATGGGGAATTTCGCTGATTCCTGCTGTGAGAATAATGGGCTTCAACAAGCCCCTCACTTCATTTTCAAAATATGGCCTAACAGCTTCACCAGCATGCTCCTTTAAAAGTGGTTCGGATCGGTATAAGTAAATTCCTTGTTTCTTAAGCAAAGGAATGATCTGATCTCTTTTGATTCTTCCAAATTCTTCTTGCTGTCGATGAACCTCTTCATGAATTTCTTCTAGTATCTTCTTGGGGGGTTGACTAAATTTCTTGTTGATCTTCTTTTTATCGATCTCAGCAATTCTTCTCAAGCCAGCAACCCGAACCCTAAAAAACTCATCAAGATTTGACGAATAGATGGCCAAAAATTTAATGCGCTCGTAAAGTGGCACCTCCGGATTTGCTGCCTCCATGAGTACTCTTTTGTTAAAGGCAAGCCAGGAAACATCACGATCGAAGAATTTCATTTTGAATAGGCATTTAAAAAGGAGACCCGTCACCAGGTCTCCTTTAAAATTACAATATTCCCAAACTAGTTAGTTCTGTGTCTCATACACTTTTACAGTTCCGTCATCTTCTGAAGAAACTACTAACAAACTTTTTTGAGTAGGACTATGCGCTGCATCTATAAATACCAGACCTTCCGGAGCATCTCCTGTTTCAAGAATTGCTAAGAACTCAGGACTTGTAGGATCTGACAGATCATAAACCGCTACGGCATCTACGCGCTCAAGACCGATAAAACCAATTGGGATACCTGAAACATAACCTACAATAGCACCTTCAGGCTCTACTCCCTTATCGTCACTTCTGCCATCATCATAGATACCAGCCATGTTGGCCTGTACTTCTAACTCGTTACCACTATCCCATACGAGTTCTCCGGTGGAGCCGTTCCAAACAGAAAATGAACGAGCACCATAACTCCATATCTCATCGAAATCCTCATCATTATTAAAATTACCATTCGTAATAGTAAGCTTTAATCTTCCTAGGTTTTCATCTTCTTGTAGTGAAGCAGCATCAGGAAAAGCAGCTGGGTCAAGAGCTATATCTCTAACCCTATCTTCTCCTATGAATCCAGGCGTGCCTTCATATTCTCTAGCGTCACCTTCATTTGCTGAAATAATGTAAACCTGACCGTCAACTTCATATGCTGCTATACCATCAGGTTGGTACATACCTAATGCTGGCACGGAAATAGGGTTATAGGCGTCATCTTCATCACTTGGATCTATTTCATTACCTTCGATTGAGTAATCTTTCAAACCTAAGGGAATAATTGCCGTAATAGACTGACTCATTAAATCAACCACGGCCAACCCGTTATTTTCTTGTAGTGCTACATAAGCGGTACTATTATCAGGTGAAACAGCGATATATTCAGGTTCTACATCTTGCGCCAATGTTGCACCTGGACCAAAAACTCTAAAACCCAGCTGTCCAAGGTCCGTTTCCGTACTATTAAAATTGTTAAAATCTAATAGTTTTGCAGTAAAATCCTCAGTATCAATTATAGACACCGAACCCTCCGGATCAGTTAGATAATCATCATCTGGTTCACCTTCATTCGCAACCAAAATGAAATTACCGTCTGAGGTAAAAGTTACCATGTCTGGCAAAGAACCGACAGTAACTTCAGCTACGGGCATAGATAAGTCATCCAAAGCCCATACCACCACTACTCCCGGATCAGTTGCTTGATTAGCTTCTATAGCCGCTGCCAAATATAAATCACTCACCGCTACGCTGTTAACGCCATCACCAAATGAAGAGATACCTATGGAAGAATCCACAGATAAGGCAGAAGGATTGGAGAAATCAATAACATCAATTGTGGATTCACCATCGTTATTCACAACGAATAGTCGTTCATTCACAGCATCATAAGCTGATATTTCAGCTGCACCCTCACCACCTATACTTAAACTTTCAATCTCTGAAAAAGTAGAAGCATCTTCCATAGGTGGAGCTACTGATACCGCTTTAGTAATGAAACCCTCTCCATTATTTACAACAAGGGTTACGGTATATGTACCAAAGGCTTCATAGGTGACCGTAGGATTTTCAACAGGAGTCGTAGTTCCGTTTCCCAAGTCCCAGAGAAACTCAGAAGCATCACTCGGAGATTCATTGATGAAACTAACCGTTAAAAAATCTATGGTAAATGTAAAATCTGCGGATGCCTGTGGTAGTTGTTCAGTATCGTCATCCGAACATCCAAAGACAATCATAATGGCAATAGCCATTATGATTGATGTGCGTTTAGTAAAATTCATATAATTAATCTTAATCAAAGATATATCGTATGCCAATTTGACCTCTCCATCTGCTGATCAGGTCTTGTACAAAAAATGGATCTCCATTATTAAGATTACCGCCAGTATACGTAAACTCCGGATCTCTCTCTCCTTCATTTTCACTAATAGTCATAAGATCAAATGAGTTAAAACTTGTTGAATATTGACGACCCCACTCAGGATTAATTAAATTACCAAGATTGAAAACATCAAAAGACAGCTGCAATCTATGATTTTTATTGTCATTTACGTTTAACGGAAACTCATGCATAAGTCGTAGATCAACAATGTTAGTCCAAGGAGTTCTAGCCCCATTTCTTTCAGCGTATTGTCCCCTTCGTTCACTGAGATAGTCATCGCCCTCAATATAAGCATTAAGTGCTTGCCATTGTTGAGCTTGTTCAGCCGGACTTCCGGTAAAGTTGATTTCACTGGCATTGGCAGGTATGTATACAAGGTCATTATCTGCGCCATCATTATTCAAATCACCATCGTAGATATATGAAAAAGGTTGACCTGACTGACCATTGTAGAATAAAGAAACAGTGGTACTTGCGTTGTTCTCATATTGCAATGAGTAACTGAGGCTTGCAATTATTCTCGATCTAACATCAAAATCTGCAAAAGACTGTTCGGGGTTATTCGGGCCTTGAACGTTTTCTATGAATTGCCAGTTAGATGAAGCTGTACTAGAAGTTCCTGGATTAATATCTTCAGCGCGACTCCAAGTATATGCTACAGATGCTGCTAGTCCATTATTTAGGGTTTTCTGCAATTGACCGGTAAAACTGTATGTAAATCCGTCATTTGTATTACCAAGAACGATGACATTAGTGAATCTATCATCGATTCGGTCACTTTCAAATAAGGGACGTTCATCTATGGCGCTTACAGTCTGATCGGAAATACTTGCGTTGATATTTGAAAAAGTGACGTTGTTCAGTGTTTTACTATAAATACCCTCAAAAGTTCCTACTATTCCAAGAGGAAGTTGTTGATCAATGGCCAAACTAGCCCTTAGTACTTGAGGATACTTGAAATCATCTTCTATAACATTAACCTCTGAAGCACCTGCTGTCAGTCCTAAATCTTCAATATCGGGTTGATTAAATGGATCGGCTGAAAATCTGAAGTCTTCGGGTAATCCATTTTCATTAAAAACATCAACTTGTAATATATTATTTCCAGTATTGGTGTATTGATTTGATAACCAAACAAAAGGTATTCTTCCGGTAAAGATCCCTACACCACCACGTACCTGCGTAGTTCTATCTTCCTTAACATCCCAGTTGAATCCAATTCTTGGGCTAAGTAACAATATGTTTTGTGATATCTGGTCCGTGGAAACACCGTTGGCTCTTGCTAACTCTGAATTATTGAAAACATCGTTAACCTCTGGCTCATCAGGTAAAATGGGAACATCTAGTCTTAAGCCTCCTGTAAGTTTTAAATTTGGAAGCGCCTGCCATTCATCTTGGACATATAAACCTAATTGCATAGCATTAAATTCAGCTCCTGCATCTGTTGGAATCCCTGAAGGAGTGTAGTAATGCCTGAATGATCTCGGACGAAGTTCAGCGTCTGTACCTATGGACTCAAACGCTTCCAAGGTTCTATATCTGTATTCTCCAAAGTTTCTTCGAAGAAATAAATTAAAGAATGAATAAAATTCATTGTTAGTACCAACAGTAATAATATGATCTCCTTTGTAGAAGGTCAAGTTATTGGTAATAGTAAAAATATCCTGATCAAGTTGGTTTTGAACAGAAGGTTCCTCACTTCCAAACACAACATTTGTTCCATTACTCAGATCAACTCTCACTTCAGGAAAAGGATCTCCCGGAAAGGTTCTATTATCCCTTACTCTATTATAGCCTATCGTTAAATTATTAGAAATTTCACCGAAATTACTGTTCAGTTCGGCTGCAATAGAATGCGTTTCGCTTGGGAATAATACCGCATTATTAAAGAATCGAAGCTGATTAGGACTGCGACCATTATTTAAATTCTCAGCACTAGTATAATTATACCTGAAACTGAATTTATGGTCTTGGTTAATATTCCAATCAATCCTTGCTAATATTTTCTCACTCGTAAGTTGATCGCTAATTTGACCAAAGGGTCCGGGATCGTAACCAAACTCATCGATTTTATCTAAAACTCGGTCTAGTTCGTCAGGATCTATATTGGATCCGGATGTTCCCACTGCAAAGGGTAGCGGCGTTGACTCTCTAGTAACCTCTGCATTAACAAAATAGAATAATTTATCTTTTATTATAGGCCCTCCAAATCGAAAACCGGTTTGGTAATTATCAAATTCAGCAAACTCAAGACGTTCTTCATCAGGGCTCCTACCCACTAACCGTTCGTCTCTACCAAAAAAGTAAACTGAACCTTCAAAATTGTTTGATCCACTTCTAGTGATGGCATTTACTGTCGCTCCCGTAAAACCTCCTTGGCGGACATCATAAGGAGCCAACGCCACTTGAATTTCTTCAATTGCATCCAAAGATATAGGCTCAACTCCTGTTTGACCGCCGTTAGTTCCTGAAGCTGCAAGACCAAATACATCATTTGTAACTATACCATCAATAGCAAATTGGTTGTATCTATTATTTTGACCTCCAAAAGATACACCATTACCACCGGCAGCCGAGGCCGCTTGTGGAGTAAGACGGGTAAAATCATTCAATCCACGCGATAGAGTCGGTAAAGTACTAAGCTGCTCATTAGAAATATTAGTCGCCGCACCAGTTCTATCTGCATTTAAAACATCACTCTGACTTGCTACAATCTGAATTTCAGATAATTCAAGAGCCGTCTCTTCTATATCAATGTCTTGCTTCAAATTCTGACCTAATGAAAGAAAAAGGTTTTCTATTTCTTTAGGTTCGAAGCCCACGTAGGTAATAGTAAGCTTATAAGGACCACCTACCCTTAAGTTGTTTAGGTTATATTTACCATCTAATCTGGTGGTAGTGCCGTACTGAGTACCTGAAGGTGTATGTACCGCTATTACAGTTGCGCCCGGTAAAGCTTCACCGTTACTGTCGGTGACTTTACCATTCATCGAAGAGGTAGTCACCCCTTGCGAAAAAGCTGCCCCTGACCCTAAGAGCAAGGCAGCCATAAATACAATTTTTCGTAAATGTTGATTCATATAGATTGTGGTTAATTGATAATTAGTTTTTTGTGATTTTAACCGATTGCAAAACAAGGAAATAAACCCTCACGCAGAGGCTTCATTCGTGTTAAGTTTAAGTTAATAAACCGTTTATAATAGTCTGTGTTCACCATTAACTTCAGCTTCGTATTTTAGACCTTAATTCAAGTGAAACAATCGCCATGAAACGCATTTCAATATCTTTTTTTTATTTGGTAATTACAACACTATTTTCATTTGGTCAGGACACGGTAGACCTCAGCTATTTCTTACCGAAAAAAATCGACTACAACCCATCCATTCCAACTCCTGAATCTGTTGTAGGTCACGAGGTGGGAGAGTGGCACATCAGCCACGACCGACTAGTGAACTATATGTATGCGGTGGCTGAGGCCTCTGATAGAATTACAATTCAAGAATTTGGCAGAACCTTTGAGACCAGGCCACAATTATTACTCACCATCACATCTGCCGCAAACCAATCAAAAATAGAGCAAATCAAACAAGATCATGTCAATCTAACGGACCCAACAAAATCGGGATCTTTAGATATTGCAGGCATACCAGCGGTTATTTACATGGGCTACAGCATTCACGGAAATGAATCTAGCGGAAGCAACGCTTCTTTAGCCCTGGCATATTACCTGGCTGCGGCTCAAGGCAAAGAAATTGAGGATATACTTGATAAAGTGATCATTCTATTAGACCCATGTCTAAATCCCGATGGTTTAAACAGATTTGCCCACTATGTAAATTCGAGAAAGAGTAAAAACCTGGTCACTGATCCCTACAGCACTGAACTCAATGAGCCATGGCCACGTGGCAGAACAAATCATTATTGGTTTGACATGAATCGTGATTGGCTTCCCGTTCAACTACCAGAATCGAGGAACAGAATAAAAATGTTTCATGAGTGGAAACCCAACGTGCTCACGGACCACCATGAAATGGGCAGTAATTCTACCTTTTTCTTTCAACCCGGCATTCCTTCAAGAAATAATCCTATGACACCCGCTAATAACTATAGTTTAACAGATAAAATGGGGGAGTATCATGCCAAATTCTTAAATGAAATAGGTTCTCTTTATTACAGTAGAGAAAGCTTTGATGACTACTATTATGGCAAAGGCTCCACCTATCCAGACATCAACGGAGCGGTAGGTATTTTATTTGAACAGGCTAGCTCACGGGGGCATTCAAGGGAAACTATAAACGGGACCCTGACATTTCCATTCACTATCCGCAATCAATTCACTGCTTCTTTATCTACACTTCAAGCGGTTTACGAAATGAAAGATGAGTTTTTAGAGCATCAACGCACATTTTATAAGGAGGCAGTGTCAGAAGCCGCTAAGGATAACAACAAGGCCTATATTTTTAGCTCGAAAGATAAATACCGCAGCTATCATTTAGCAGAGATGATCAGCAGGCATCAGATAGACATTTACAAAGCAAAAGACAATGTAAAAATTAACGGGAAGACCTATGCTGCCGGCTCATCATATCTAGTACCTTTAGAACAACCGCAATACAAACTGATAAGGGCAATGTTCGAGAAGAACACGAAGTTTCAAGATAGCCTTTTTTATGATGTTTCGGCCTGGACGTTACCCTTAGCATTTGGTGTAGATTATGAAGTTCGTTCAGGCAAAGCTTTTTCCAAGAATATGCTGGGCGAGAAGTTTGAAATGGATCAAAAGCCTTCCGGTTCCCTAACAGGCGGTAAATCAAACTATGCCTATGTATTTGAATATTATAATTACTATACTCCTAAAGCACTTTATACGCTTCTGGAAGCAGGATACAAGGTCAAGGTAGCAAATGAACCTTTTTATCATCCTGATGGAAAGCGTTTTGAAAGAGGTTCTATTTTAATACCTGTAGGCATTCAGGACAATTCAGCGGACCAACTGTATCAAGATTTGCAGAGTATTTCAGTAGAAAATGCCTTGGATATTTACGCTTTTGATACAGGTCTTGATTATAAAGGGGTAAGTCTTGGCAGTCCTAATTTCGCTCATATCAGGAAACCAAAGGTAGCAGTATTGGTTGAAGGAGGAATTAGCAGCTACGATGCCGGGGAAGTTTGGCATTTGTTTGATCAACGTTATGATATCGATCTTTCTCTACTTTCTTTAAATAATTTGAATCGTGTTGACCTAAGTCGTTATAATACCATAATCATGGTCAATGGTAGTTACTCCGGAATATCAGAGCGGGGACGTAGTAAGATCAAAGATTGGACTAGAAATGGTGGCACTATTGTAGCTGCTAAATCTGCCCTTAACTTTTTAAAAGGCAATGGCATGGGTAAATACAAATTCAAGAAAACGGCCTTACCAGATTCATCGAAAACCAGGCCTTATTCAGACATTCGTAATTATTTCGGTGCTCAGGAAATAGGAGGGGCTATATTTAGTGCCAAAGTTGACCTTACCAATCCGTTGCTATATGGTTATGACAG
Organism: Bacteroidota bacterium; assembly: GCA_039199635.1. Taxonomy (GTDB): domain Bacteria; phylum Bacteroidota; class Bacteroidia; order Cytophagales; family Cyclobacteriaceae; genus Fulvivirga. Next base: position 18,278 of record JBCCSU010000063.1, read on the forward strand.
AGAAGAAATTCCATTGTTTCGAAATTCTGAAATGTTCATGGAAAAATCAGATAAGCCATTTGCCAATCCTATTCTTTATACTTCCTCACCTTTACTCAGTGGTTATATATCTGAACCTAACCTGCAAAAGCTTAGAGAAAGTAGCGCAGTAGGCATCACCAGTTTTGGTCGCGGTCGTATCATTGGATTTACGGATAACCTCAATTTCAGAGCATTTTGGTATGGAACAAATAAAATTTTCATGAACGCCGTTTTCTTCGGAAATATGTTGAGCAGATCCTCCGCGAGATAAATTCCATTAAAAAGGTACACTCCATTGTAACTCATCGTTATTAATGCTAATTTGAGAGGTAAAAAATTAGCATTGGCACAGTTTTGGTCAACATGGTAGGTTGATTAATATAAAATGAACAAACTAATTCAAATAACGATAATGGCTCTTTTGAGCTCTACTTCAATAGTATTTGCCCAAGACGAAGTAGTTGATAATATTAAAACTGCAATGAAGTCGGGTAGCTCAAAGGAACTGAGCAAATACTTTTCCCAAAATGTGGACGTAACTATTGATGGTGATATCCAGCCCTTTAGTAAAACACAGGCTGAATATGAATTACGTGATTTTTTCAAAAACCACGTACCGGATAAATTTTCTATAATACACCAAGGTGCGTCCAAAGGCGGCCTACACTTTGCCATAGGTCAATATGTAAGTAAGTCTGATACCTTTCGGATCTTTTTTAGAATTAAAGGCACGGAAGGAAAATACCTGATCCATGAAATTACCATCGATCAGGAATAGTGAGTACATACCACTCCTGAGTGCATTTAAGCGGCAGTCTGTAAGTAAATAAATACCCTACCTCAGCTTTGTAAGACCGTAAACCAGAAGAGGTAGCCGAAACGATCTATTTGAGTATAGAGTAGGGTATCCTTGATAATTACTTTTGTACGTAAGGGATTAATTAAAAATAGGAAGCTGGTCAGTAAGCTGGTCAGTTTTTTTTTGATTTACAGTGAGGGTATGTTTTTTTACCATCTTCGATAAGTACAAATTTGCTGTCCAGCCTGTTCAAAATGATCCTTAAGAATGAATTGGGCAGAGTTATCCCTACCGTGGCTGGAAAAAGTAGTTTGAGTTAGGCTGCTTGCTTAAGTAAAGGGCTTCCGCGATCAGCTCTTTTGGTCATTTTAACCGCATTGGCTGTCATCACACCAAAGAACACCCATAGATATTCCCTCTTCTCTCCCTTGGCCTTTATTTTATCCAGGCCATAGGCCGTTTTGTGTGTACCAAAACTGCCCTCCATGACAGTAGCCCTTTGGGTAGCGATAAGACTTCTCAGTTTCCTTTCTGATGGGGGATCTGTCTTGGGCCCTTTTTTAGGGAAGCAGGTGAACACTTGCTTTTCGGTCAAATACTTCCTGTTGGCATTGGTGGCGTAGATACGGTCTGCACCCAATTGATGAAAGCTCCCGAAGATGGACCTGTGTTTAAGCGTACTTACTTTGAGTCGAGTACTTTCGTTAAAAGC
>JBCCSU010000064.1:0-19797 GCA_039199635.1 Bacteroidota bacterium
AAATTCTCCCCACCATCCACCTTAGGCTTAGCTACTCCTGATATATTACCCTCTCCGTAAACGTTAAATTCGTAGGTAAAGCTTTGGCCAGTTTGCAGCTGCTCCGAACTTGCTCTCTCATCCAACAGATAATCTCCTACAGCTACCTTATCCTTCAGAGGGTGCGGTGGGAGTTCGTTAACTGTAACAGTTTTTTCTCGCGAATAAAATGTTTTAAAATCTTCCTGCCGATTTTGCCCAAAAAAAGATGGGTTTTTAGCCACCTTATATTTGATCATTTCTAATCCTACCGTGGGAAACACAATGTTCTCTGCGTTAAGCGGATAAAATACTCCCTGGTACACTTTGTACTGTGTGTAGCGCTTACCACCTATAGTTACAGATTCTCCATTGATATTTTCAATGTTAAAATTCTCTTCCCAACAGTTCTCTGGCCTTACCTTTTTCAGTATTTCGGAAAGCTGCTTGCCCAGTTCATGAAACTGAAGTGGAGCACGGTTATTTTCAGCCACATAAAATGATAACGTGGTAGTAAAACCCTCACCTACATATACTTCTTTTTTGTTAGTAGTTAACGCCAGAAAAGCATCATCTTTTATGTCTACGAACTCTGTGGCTTCATTAGAATTTGAATCAAAAGGATCTCTGTCAAACAAGCTTCTGAAAGGATCTCGCCTACGCTGACGCTGAACGGGAGGTCCCACTTTTATGGTAGTACCTTTAGAGTTTACTTCCTTTCCGTTTATTTTCATCTTAAAAGGGCGGAGCGTAAACGTACCCTGCTGAGCTGGAACATACGTCATAGTAATGCTCTGCGAGGATGAGATCTGTCCGTTCACAATCTGAGTATTAGATGATGAGGAAGTGCCCCTTTTTCTAAAACCTTCAATTTCTGGAAAGTCATCGTAATTTTTAAGGCGCTCATTCTTAACTGTAATCGTAATAGTCCAAGCCTGGTTCTCCCCTATTTCTCCAGGACCAAGGGCTATGGATGCTTCCTGCGCCTGCAAGGAAATAGAAAAAACACCTACGAAGAAGAGGATGAAAATTTTTTTAAATAAACCGGGAATCACGAGAATCTTTCTACTCATTTAAAACGTTACAAAAGTATCGTAATCTTATCAACCTTTGAAACTAAAACTTGTCAAAGGTTATACGACTTGATAAAGCATATCGTTTGATTCTTAAATTGACAATTGAATGTTAGAATACGCAAAAACCATTCTTGTGAAAGTTAGCTTTGATAAAAATATTTTTGAAAAAGAGTTAAAAAAGGCAATTATGTCTCTTTTAGGAGAAGATCTTAATCAATTTAGGCAATGGTGTTATGCGCAGTTCTACGAAACCCACCCTCAGGTCTTACAACGCTGTTTTGTAAGTATCTAGCTTTGATATTTTTTAGTGATGAAGGAAATATTCCTCTTTAAACCTTCAAACTTAGTTCGTTTAACGGCAGATTTTTTGAATATTTCGTTGAATATCTCTTGTGTTAGCTCTTGCCACTCTGCACGGTCCAATTGGCCAAGTTTATCGTGAGGTAAGAAAGCACTTTCATTATGGGACTTACTAAACCTATTCCACGGACACACATCTTGACAGATATCACACCCAAAGATCCAGTTTTCCATTTTACCACTAAATTCATTCGGAATACTCTCTTTTAATTCTATGGTTAAATAGGAAATACAGCGGCTGCCGTCTACTACAAAAGGCTCTGTAATAGCCTCTGTAGGACACGTATCCATGCAGGCGGAGCAAGTTCCGCAGTAGTCTCTAACTGGACCATCCGGCGCCAATTTCAGATCCAAAATCAGTTCGGCTAAAAAGAAAAAGCTGCCGCTGGTTTTATTCAGCAATAAACTATTCTTCCCTACCCAGCCTAGACCGCTTCTGGCCGCCCATTGTCTTTCCATTACCGGGGCACTATCCACAAAAACCCTTCCGTGAACCTCCCCAACCTGTTCGTTTATTTTTTGAATGAATTCCTTAAGTTTTCTCTTAATTACAAAATGATAATCTTCTCCATAGGCATACTTAGCTACTTTCAAACCCTCTTTTTTTGCTAAATCTCTTTCAGGAAAATAATTATAAGCCAACGAAACAACGGATTTTGCTCCGGGCACTAACTTGGTAGGGTCTAATCTTTTCTCGAAATGATTGGCCATATAGGCCATTTTGCCATGCATACTTTTCTTTAGCCAGGCTTCCAGTTTGGGTGCTTCCTCTTCTAAATATTCGGCTTTCGATATGCCACAAAACATAAAGCCGAGCTCACTGGCCAGGCTTTTGATCAATGCACTATTTTTTTCTAAGGTGATATCCTCACGCACAGAGGTAAAGATAATTCTTTATTCTATGGCCGAACGCTACTTAAACGGTTTTAAGATAAACTTGGTAGACAAAACTAAAAGCTCCGTAAACATAGGTATGTAAGTAGTATGTGTTTTTATTGAAATTTCAGGCATTTCTGCTGGCCTATCTGTTTTTGAGCGAAAGTAAATATAGTTTGTAAGCAAAAGCGCCACAATTAGCCCTACCACGATCGTCAATTCTTTTAAGTGCTTTTTGCCCATAATCTTATGGTTTTGTTTGATAGGTTGGTACCTTCAAAGGATTTTTTATTACATCTTGTAATAATTTTTTCTCTTCACCTACTAACTACTCAAGTGGTTTGATTCAATCAGATACTTTTTTTAAGAAATTTATTGAAGACAATAAAGCCACTATTTATAAAATATGTAGGGCGTACGCTAATGATTCTGAAGAGCTAAAAGACTTTGTTCAGGAGGTGACAATACAGCTTTGGCGCTCTCATAAAAAATTTGAAAATCGTTCTAAAGTATCTACCTGGGTGTATCGGGTGACGCTAAATGTGTGTCTTACGTTATCAAAAAAACGAAGTAGAACAGTAGATACTGTTTCACTTTTATCAACAGATTACTACGATTCTAATGATGAAGTAGAAAGAGAGCAAGTAGCTACATTATATAGAAGCATTAAGCGACTGAGGGAATCGGAAAGAGCCATTGTTCTGCTGTATCTGGATGATAAAAGTTATAAGGAAATAGCAGAGATATTGGGCATTACGGTTACTAACGTTGGCGCCAGGGTAAATAGAGTTAAAAACCAGCTAAGAGAAATTGTCAGTGAAGGAGCTTGATTTAATTGACATCTGGAAAAAGGATACGGCCTCACTCAAAAACGCCGAAATCAATGTGGATAAGGTTCTGAAAAAGAAATCCACTTCAGTTTTAGCTAAGGTGAGATTTATTTTAAAGATTGAGTTCTGGTTGAATATTTTAGTGACCCCGGCGTGTTCCATTTTCTATTTCCTTGAATTCGGAAAAGGCTATGGCATTTTTACAGGGTCGGCATTTATTATTTATTTTATTTATTACCTTTTTCTAATCCGCTCTATCAATCGGTTTGACTATTCCGGAAATGTTAAACAAAGCCTGACTAAGGTATACAAATATCTACGCTTCTATTTACTTCACTATAAGGTAGTTATTTGGGTAGGCTATGTACTCGTGATATGGGGTTCTGCGGGCTACGGATTCTATATGGGGTATACTGGTCAAGAAATAGACCTTCCCCAAAATACACCTAATTTTGAATTAACCAAAACTCAGGCTTATGTGGCATTAGGCCTCATCATTATTGTACCAGTGCTATTTGCCGCATTGCTAAATTGGTTGGTAAATCTCATATATGGTCGTAAAATAAAAAAACTAAAACGCATAGTTGACGACCTATCCTGAAAAGTAAAACCGAAAATTACTAATCCATAGCTCGCAGATATTTCCGCTTCAGTTCAATTTTGATACTGCCATCTAGTAAGGTTTTACATTCTGGCTAAATATGGGCATGATTTCGACTTTAGAGGTAGCCGTTGATTATTTGCGTGTCTTGATAAAAAACTGCGCATCAACCGGATTATCTTTACGATATTATATATCAACATAAATGGTCCGGTTATGCTTCCATGGAAATCCATCATTTTCATTCAACCCGATACCCATCGGCCAATATATCTTCAAATTTCAGATGCCTTTATCAAAGAGATAAGTGCAGGTAGGTTACATGCGGGCCATAAACTACCTGGTTCCAGAAAAATGGCTGAGCTACTCGGACTAAATCGAAAAACTATAATCCAGGCTTATGAAGAACTCGATGCGCAGGGTTGGATACAAACTAGATCCTCTTCGGGAACTTTCGTTTCCAATGATCTACCTGTGAATACATATAGCGCTTTAGATCCTTTGAACCAGGCGGTAGACCAGTTTGAAATTCCGGAAATCAACCCATTTGATTATATTCCTAATTTAAAAAATGATGCCAAAAACGAAATTATGGTAGATGGGGGCTCCCCGGATCACATGCTGGCACCTATGGATTGGATATATCGGGAAAGTCGCTCTATCATTAATAGTCATTATGGCAAAAAACTCCTTACTTATTCGGATATACGCGGTGATCTCAAACTGCGTGAAACATTGGCCCAGTATCTCTCTGAAACCAGAGGTATGAGTCTTACCACTCATCATCTATTCATCACCCGAGGGAGTCAAATGGGTATTTTCTTAGCTGTAAAGGCGTTTACCAATCCAAGAGATAAGGTGGTGGTAGGCTCTTCCAGTTACGATGCCGCTGATTGGGCCTTTCAATACCATGGATGCGAGTTAGAACGTATACCGGTGGATGACCAAGGAATTAATATTGATGCCTTAGCTGATCTCTGTGAGCAGAAAACTGTAAAGATGGTTTATGTTACTCCGCATCACCACTTTCCCACCACAGTCACACTTTCTAATACGCGAAGGATTCAGCTACTAAAATTATCTATCCGCTATAATTTTATCATTTTAGAAGATGATTACGACTATGATTTTCACTACAAGAGTGCCTCCATATTACCATTAGCCAGTCTAGACCATGGTGGGCGGGTAGTCTACATAGGTTCATTCAGTAAAGTTTTCGCTCCAAACATAAGAGTAGGTTATGTAGCTGCCGCTGATTGGCAGGTGGATAGAATGGCACGTATCAGAAGGATAATCGATCGGCAAGGAGACCAAGTTATGGAGCGTGTGATGGCTGAAGCCATCCTTACCGGCGAATTATCAAGGCACTTAAAAAAGAGTATACGCATCTATCAGCAAAGACGAAACAACCTTACAAGCTTATTAACCAAGCATTTACAACGTGAGGTAGCTTTTGATCTTCCTGAGGGTGGAATGGCCGTTTGGTTAAGATTCAGAAAATTACAACTATCGGAACTAAAGCCTGACTTTATCCACGTTGGTTTATCCTTGGATATTGATAGATATTTAGCCAAAAAGTTCAACGCCTTTAGGTTTGGATTTGCCTCATTAAATGAAACTGAGCAACAAAATGTAGTGAATAAAATGGTTCAGGCTATCAAACTACATGCATCTTGAGCTTTTTTTTGAGCTCTTCTACGGAAGATTTAAAGTTAGCATTGGTGTCTATCATATCATTTACTGATTGTACCGCATGGATCACTGTACTATGATCTCTGCCACCGAAGTGATAGCCTATACTTTTAAGTGAGTGATTAGTATACTCTTTAGAGAAATACATCGCTACCTGCCTTGCTATTACGATCTCCTTCTTTCGTATTTTATCTTTTAGTGATTCTACCTCCACTTTAAAATACTCCGCCACAGTTTTTTGAATGTAGTCTATACCTACTTCCGTTTCTATATCCTGAACAATGTTTTTTAGCGTTTGCTTAGCAAGTTCTAGGTCAATGACCACATTATTTAAGGAAGCATGTGCAATAAGCGAGATTAGCACACCTTCTAGCTCGCGAATATTAGTATCTACACTGTAGGCCAGATACTCTAGTACATTATCAGGGATACTTATACCGTCTGCCTGCATCTTACGCTGAATTATAGCCACCCGTGTTTCGTAATCTGGTGTTTGCAGATCCGCAGTAAGGCCCCATTTAAACCTGGAAAGTAACCTCTCTTCAAGGCCTTTTAGATCCCGGGGTGGGCAATCACTGGTCATTACTATCTGCTTACCGGCCTGATGTAGATGATTAAAAATATGGAAGAAAATTTCCTGAGTCCGTTCTTTACCTGCCAGAAACTGAACATCGTCAATGATCAGGATGTCTACTTGCATGTAGAAATTTTGAAACTCCTGTATCTTATTATTCTTTAGTGCATCTATGAATTGATTGGTAAATTTCTCAGATGATACATACAGCACGAAGCTATTATGTACTTTGCGTTTTATCTCATTACCAATAGCCTGCACTAAATGTGTTTTCCCTAAACCTACACCTCCATATAACATCAGCGGGTTAAATGAGGTAACACCTGGTTTTTGTGCTACCGCATAACCAGCTGATCGCGCTAATCTATTACAGTCTCCTTCGATATAAGTATCAAAGGTATAATTCCGGTTGAGTTGGCTTTGCTGGTAAAGACTATCTACCGTTTTTAAGTGAAACGGAGATACATATTCATCCTTACCTGTACCGTAACCATTAGCATTTCCTTTGTTCGGTAGATTTACTGAAAGCGGCTTGGAGTGGCTGTTGCCGCGGTCTACAATCACAGAGTACTCTAGTCGGGCCTCATTACCCATCACAGAGGTAATAGCCTTCTTCAGAATATGAACATAATGCTCTTCCAACCACTCATAAAAAAACTGGCTTGGAACCTGTATGGTTAATACACTCTCATCGCATTTTATTGGAATTATGGGCTTAAACCAGGTGTTGAAGCTTTGCTCAGCGACCTTTTCGCTTATTACCCTAAGGCAGTCATTCCAAATCGATTCGCAGTCCTCGCGCATTAATTATTCTATCAACTCTTTTAGTACGATTGATCCCAGTTGATTCTGGAAAAAAGGGAAACAAATTTGAAGAAAAAAAAACGAAGATGAAAGGAAGAATTCTGATGAATTGGATATAATTTCTTGCCTAATCTGATATGAATATGAAATCTTTGAAATATATAATCCTGATTTTTATCCTGTTTGAATTCAGCTTAAAAATCTACCGAATCAAGTAACTTTACTATAGCATCAATAAGATAAAAATGGCCGTTGAATCAAACCCTCTTTTCTCAAGTTTTAAAAAAACCACAAAAGAGGAATGGCTCCAAAAAGCCACTTCAGATTTAAAGGGAGAAGACCCCTTTCAGAAATACAACTGGGAAGTTGAACCCGGTCTTCCTATCGCGCCTTATTATGATCAGTCTGATGTTGAGAAGATCTATGAACATGCCAATACCATAGAAAATAACACTAAATCACCGGCCAGAACCTGGATAAATACCTCAGAGGTCAACGTAAAAAGCGCGGCTCAGGCTAATAGTGAAGCGCTGAAAGCATTGAACGAAGGTGCGGACGGAATCCATTTTATACTTAATGGACCTGTAAAACTAGATCAGCTTTTAAGAGATATCGAACCTAATTTCTGCTACCTATCCTTCCGACTAGAGGGTTCAGACGCTCCATTGAATGAAGTCATAGAATTCTTTCAGCGTGTAGATAATCCCAATGGTGCTATTCTAAAAACAGATATTGGCTTTGAAGCATCACTAACTCTTGCTGACCAACTTGACAAAGATCATGTTAAATGTTTTGAAGTCTGCGCCAGTAAAGAAGCATCTTACACCGGACAGATCACGGAACAGCTAAACCAAATACACAGACTCATTCTTTCCGCTAAGAAAGTGAACTTCGCACTCTCGCGCTTACAAAAATCACTACATATTTCATCTAACATTGATACTGATTACTTTGCTGAAATAGCAAAACTTAGGGCGCTGAGAATGCTTACAGCAAAGCTCTTTCAATATCATGGCTTACAAAATGCACACCTGTCCGATATTACAATAAGAGCAATATCTGGCTGCTGGACTCACGAAAGCTATCAGCCTTATGGCAATATGCTTAAAAGTAGCACGGCAGCTATGTCAGCCATACTTGGTGGCTGTGATGAACTCATAGTTCAACCGAACCATGAAGAACAAGATTTTTCTAAAAGGATAGCCAGAAACGTTTCTAATATTCTTAAAGAAGAAGCTCATTTGGACAAATCTCTGGATCCTGTGCAAGGCACTTTCTACCTTGAGAATTTAACAAATTCAATCGCTGAAAAGTCCTTGGGAAATTTCGTTGATACCCTTACCGATGAGAAATTACCAAAATATGAACCTTTGATAGAAAAAGTAGCTGATGCTAGTGGTACTGAGTGGATCTCAGCAGAGGGCATAATCGTGCCATCAGTAGCACAAAAAAAGGACTACGAGCACCTTGGTTTTTCCGCAGGTATAGCTCCATTTCTCAGGGGACCCTACTCTACCATGTATGCCGGTAGGCCGTGGACCATCCGTCAGTACGCTGGTTTTTCTACGGCTGAGGAATCAAACGCATTTTACAGAAGAAACCTGGCGGCAGGGCAAAAAGGGTTATCCGTAGCCTTTGACTTGGCTACCCACCGAGGTTATGACTCAGATCATCCCAGAGTTGCTGGAGATGTAGGTAAGGCCGGTGTAGCCATAGATTCTGTCCTGGATATGAAAGTCTTATTTGATCAGATTCCTTTGGACAAAATGTCTGTATCCATGACGATGAATGGAGCGGTTATTCCGATCATGGCTTTTTATATAGTAGCAGCAGAAGAACAAGACGTAGATAAGTCACAATTAGCCGGTACTATTCAAAATGATATTCTCAAAGAGTTTATGGTGCGTAATACCTATATCTACCCTCCTAAACCCTCAATGAAGATCATAGGGGATATCTTTGAGTATACCGCCAGACATATGCCACGCTTCAACTCTATCAGTATTAGCGGGTATCACATGCATGAGGCTGGCGCTACCGCAGATATCGAATTAGCGTATACACTAGCCGATGGCTTAGAGTATCTTAAAACAGGGATAGCAGCCGGTTTAGATGTAGATGCTTTTGCTCCACGACTTTCCTTCTTTTGGGCGATAGGCATGAATCATTTCATGGAAATTGCCAAAATGAGGGCAGGGCGGCTATTGTGGGCAAAACTTGTCAGTCAATTTAACCCTAAAAACCCAAAATCACTTGCACTAAGAACTCATAGTCAAACTTCCGGTTGGAGTTTAACGGAGCAAGACCCATTTAATAACGTTACCAGAACTTGCGTAGAAGCTATGGCAGCTGCTTTGGGCCATACACAGTCCTTACATACAAATGCCCTTGATGAAGCTATAGCACTGCCTACTGATTTTTCAGCACGAATCGCTAGAAATACACAGATCTACCTTCAAAAAGAAACGAATATTACTAAAGTGGTAGACCCCTGGGCTGGCTCTTACTATGTAGAATACCTCACCAATGAACTCGTTCATAAAGCCTGGCAACATATTGAAGAAATTGAAGAACTAGGTGGTATGGCTAAAGCGATAGAAAGTGGCCTGCCTAAAATGAAAATTGAAGAAGCGGCCGCCAGAAAACAGGCACGTATTGATTCGGAAAAGGACATTATAGTAGGCATTAACCGGTATCAAACAGATGAACAAACCGAAGTAGATATCCTTGAAGTAGATAATGCCAAAGTTAGGGAGGGCCAGATTCAGCGACTAAAAGAAATGAGGGCTTCAAGAGATACTGAAATGGTGAACGACTCACTTACTAAGCTAGAAAAGGCAGCTAAAAGCGGAAACGGTAACCTTCTTGAACTAGCAGTAGAGGCCGCCCGGCATAGAGCTTCACTAGGAGAGATATCTTTAGCCATGGAAAAAGCGTATGGGAGATATAAAGCCACTATTAGATCAATTTCAGGAGTATACGCCAGTGAACTTAAAATGGATGATAACTTCAATAAAACCAAAGAACTTTCAGATGAGTTTGCACTGCTTGAAGGCCGCAGACCGAGAATAATGATCGCTAAAATGGGGCAGGATGGCCATGATAGAGGCGCCAAAGTGATAGCTACCAGCTTTGCAGATTTAGGCTTCGATGTGGATATAGGCCCTTTATTTCAAACTCCTGAGGAAGTAGCCAGGCAAGCAACTGAAAATGACGTTCATATTATAGGTGCATCCAGTCTAGCAGCCGGGCATAAAACATTAATTCCCCAGTTAATTTCTGAACTGAAGACCTTAGGCCGCGAAGATATTATGGTGATAGCCGGCGGTGTAATACCACAGCAAGACTATGACTATTTGTACAACGCTGGAGTAGCAGGTGTATTTGGTCCCGGCACTATCATTTCTAAAGCCGCTATGGACATTCTCAATAAATTAATCAAAGGCTAACTATTTCATCTGCAATAATTTATCTTTAGATATAGATTCTTATATCAAATATTAATTTCCTGTTATGAAGTCTACATACTCTATATTCAGTAGTCTGCTGACTGCTGTTATGATTTGTTATTGCACTTTTTCTTTTGGTCAAGAAGGCGGTAAATATGCTAAAGTGCTGACCAAAGCAGACGCAGAATATGAAGAAGGTAATTATGTGAAAGCAAACAAATTCCTTAATAAGTTTAAGACCAAAATTGTTAAGAAATATGGTGCTAAAAATGAATATCTCCCACTGTATTATATCAGAAGAGCAAAATTCAATTTAGCCGAAGGCCTACTGCTAGATTTCGAAAACTCCATTCAGCAAGCCATAGGAGCTAGTGCAGCGATTTACGGTGAGGCTTCGGACAGACATGCTGTTACTTTACTGGATGTAGGTGAGATACTAGCGCTTTACGGTGATTTTGTACGCTCAGAAAAATATATCAGATCAGCACAGGAAACACTAAAATCTGCCGAAAAACTTAATGACAATCTCAAAGCCAAAATTGACATTACACTGGCGCGAGTACTGACAGGGAGAGGTTTTTATAATGAAGCGCTTAAATTTCTGGATGATAACTTAGATTATTTTAGAAAAAGGGCCGTAACAAAAGAATCTTATGTTGACGATAAGGGGAAGCTACAAAGTAGAAAACTGCCGGAAGCGGAGGTGAAAGAGCGCCTTAACGACTACGCTACTTTATTGACGTTAAGAGCCAACGTGTTTAGAAGCAAGGGCAGCTATAATGACGCAAATAGCGCCTTTGGAATGGCAAAACGCTGGACTAGCCAAAACTTAGGTACAGGAAGTCTAGCGTATGTAGTCAACCAATTAAATTTCGGTCAGTTCCTACTTGAAAATGGTCTTCGCGATTTCAGCAGTTCCGATGTGAAAGATGAGCGTTTTGACAAGACCTTAGATAAGCTCAAAAAGAATCACGAAGAATCGCATTATATCGCCTTTGAACTCTACGAATTGCTGCTTAAGCAGTACCTGGCCAACGATAATAAAGCAAAGTATAGAAACCTTAAAGTTGAATATGAGAAAGCCATAAAGCGAAACTTCAAGTCCAATAGTCTGTACCGTATCAACCTTGAAACCATTGAATTTGATTCAAAGTTAGATAGACAAAAAACCAAGAATCTGGCCACACAAGCCGCTACCCAAGCCAGAAGTTCTGCGCTCCCGGAGTATCATAAAAAAAGAGTTCAGATCATAGACGTTTTGTACCGACTGGCCCTACAGGAAAAGAATTATGCCGTTGCCTTGGCTAACCTTGAAGACATCATTGAAATAAAGAAGATGCTCTATGGTGAAGATTCCCCGGAGTACCACCTGGCTAAAATCCAACTAGCCAATTACTATGTGGACTACAGTGATAAGATCAAAGCGGCAGAAGAAATTTATAAAGAGAGCTATTACGGGGTGATAGAGTCTCAGATTGATACCTGGCATAAGGACTATGTTAGCATTCAGAATCATCTGGCCAAATTCTACGAGATCACAGATAATTATAAAAAAGCTATAGCCGCGGTAAATAGTGCCGGTAGAGCTTCGGCAGATAAATTTGATCGATCAGATCCAGCTTATGCTGATGTATTAGACAATCAAGCGCAACTCTACATAAGTCTGGCTAAATACGATAAGGCTGAAGAAAGTATAAATAAAGCCATTGAAATTTTCGATGATAAAAAAAATGTGGATTGGCTGGCAGAAAAATTAGAGGCGATGTCTACGCAGGCTGAGTTACGCGTAATCCAAGGACTATATGATGAGGCTGAGGATATTATGAAAAGGTCAAAAAAGATCATTAAAAGAGCTGATGATCTCTCTAATTATAATGACCTGGCCTCGAGTGAAGCTTTGGTGAGGATCTACATTCCACTCGGTCAATTTATTGATGCTAAAAAACTGGTCACAAAAACCATTGAAGAATATGAAGGCCAATACGGAGTTAATTCAAGGCGATTGATCATTCCACTGGTATATCAAGGTAAGATAGAGCTTCTTGAAGGAGAATACACACTGGCTGAGCGTACTGCTAGAAGAGCTAACACTATCGCAACGGCTATCTACGGTGAAAATTCTTCAAAGCTGGCACCAACACTGGAATTATTGGCAGAGGTCTACACTAATATTGGCGACTACCAAAAGGCACAGACTAATGCTGAAGAAGCGGTGAAGATCCAAGAAGCACAGTTCGGCAGAAATCATGTGGACGTAGCCAGGTCTTTAGAGCAACTGGCACTGATCCGCTTTTATAAAGGAGATAACCTAAAAGAAGTAGAAAAGATCATGGACGAGGCCAAGGATATAATCGCTACCAAATTAGGGAACAGAACTCCGGCTTATGCAGAGATAAGCACCGACCTCGCTAAAGTATATATCTCCCAAAATCGTTACGATGAAGCCTTTAATGCTCTTTCACTCGCTGAAAAAATCTGGCTGTCCAGGGCAGGGAAGAAAAATAATGTGAATGCAGCAGGCATCTATTCTTTAATCGGCGATATCTATTATTTAAAACGCAACTATGATAAGGCGGAAGAGGAATATGAAAAGTCGAAGAAAATATTCCAGACAAAATTCAGCAAATCTCATCCCGAGTATGTGAAAGTACTTTCTAAACTTAGTAAAGTCTATTACATGGAAGGTGATACTAAAGGTTCAAGAAAATACATTGAGGAAGCCTTAGCTAACCATATTGATTATATTCAAAAATTTTTCCCGGCATTAAGTGAGCGAGAAAAAGCTAAGTTTTGGAATACCATACAGCCTGATTTTGAGTTTTACAGTACACTGGCCTTTAAGATCAAAGATGAAGATAAACGTGCAGTAGGAGACGTTTACAATAATGCACTACTCACTAAAGCTATTCTGTTGAGTTCTTCTATTAAAATCAGGGAGCGCATTGCTAATAGCAATGATGAAGAACTAAAGCAGATGTATAATGATTGGCTTTTCAAAAAAGAGGAACTCACCAATGTCCTTTCTATGAGTTTAAGTGATCTGCAGGAAAATGAAATAGACCCCATATCGCTAACACATGAAGTAGAACAGATAGAAAAGCAGCTAAGTGAAAGGTCTACCATCTTTTCGCAGAATGTAGAAAATAACAAGATCACCTGGGATCAAGTACAATCACAGCTAGGTCCAAATGAAGTGGCAGTAGAAATGGTACGCTACCGTTATTTTGATCATGTTTTTACAGACTCCGTAGTCTATGCCGCCATGTATTTAAAAAATAAAAAAGAGCAGATGAGACCTGAAGTGGTGCTGCTTGGTAATGGTCAGGAACTCGAAGGAAAGCTCTTCAAATTCTATAGAAATAGTATCATTTATAAGGTTCCTGACCGATATAGCTACGGTAATTTCTGGAAGCCGCTGAAGGATGTATTGGGTGCGTATTCTACCATTTATTTATCAGCAGACGGAGTTTACAACCAGATTAACCTTGAAGCTATACCTACGGATGATGGTAAATATGTGATCGATAACTCAAATATTGTATTGGTAAGTAATACCAAAGATATCTGGACCAGTAAAACCCGTACGCGCGCTGTCCAAACTGAAAAACGTGCTTCCATGTTTGGTAATCCTGATTTCTACCTTACTGCCAGTGCAGGTTCAATTAATGCCTTGCCCGGTACGGAAGTGGAAGTGAATGAGCTTCGTAATCTTCTGAGAACCGAAGGTTGGACCACCTCCTCGTATACTGAAGAATCTGCAAGTGAAGATGAGATCAAGAAGCTGGATAATCCAAAAGTATTTCATATAGCCACTCATGGCTTTTTCACTCCTGCTGATAACATTAAGGAGGAAGATCGACTGGTGCAGAGTGAAAGTGGTGCAGCCAAAAATCCCCTTTTAAGAACCGGCTTATTGTTAACCGGAGCGGGGGATTTGCTAAACGAAACAAAGTTTAACTATAATGCCAAAAGCGGAATTTTAACTGCTTATGAAGCCATGAACCTTAATCTGGACCAGACTGAGCTAGTAGTATTGAGCGCTTGTGAAACAGGGCTTGGAGAACTTGCGGTAGGTGAAGGTGTATATGGCCTACAGCGCGCTTTTTTAGTAGCCGGAGCAAAAGTATTGATCATGAGTATGTTTAAAGTAGATGATGAGGCCACTCAAAAGCTTATGACTACATTCTACCGAAAATGGCAGGATACCGGAAGAATGAGAGAGTCATTTGTATCTGCTAAAAAGGAGCTACGAAATGAATATCAGGATCCTATCTACTGGGGTGCGTTTATTATGATAGGTATCGAATAAAAACACTGAAAGCCGCATAATCATATAATGGCATCCCAAGAAAAAACTTGGAAAGAACGGCTCTTTATAGTCATTTTCGAGGCAGATACTCCTTGGGGAAAGCGCTTTGATGTTGCCTTGCTGTTTGCCATCTTATTAAGCGTATTAGCCGTAATGCTGGAAAGTGTTGAGGAGATTAAAGCTAAATACGGTCAAGAGCTTTATATTGCCGAATGGATCTTTACCATTTTCTTCACCATAGAGTATGTACTGCGCATCGTAATTGTAGCTAAGCCCTGGGTATACATTAGAAGCTTTTTCGGCATAGTAGATCTACTTTCTATTCTACCTACGTTTTTAGGACTTTTCTTTGCAGGTGCCCACTCTTTGCTGATCATTAGAAGTATCCGGCTACTGCGTGTTTTTCGCGTATTAAAAATGGTGAGGTTTTTAGGAGAAGCTTCTCAACTTACTACGGCTCTAAAGGCCAGTCGTGCAAAAATTATTGTTTTTATCGGCGGGGTATTCGCACTAACCGTTATACTAGGCACGCTCATGTACATGATAGAAGGTGCAGAGAATGGCTTTACCAGTATTCCTAAAAGTATTTATTGGGCTGTGGTTACTTTAACCACCGTAGGTTACGGTGATATTGCGCCACAGACTGCTTTAGGTCAAGGGTTAGCCACATTTATAATGATTTTAGGATATGGAATTATAGCTGTCCCTACCGGAATAGTAACTGCTGAAATGACACAACATAAAACACTATTGGATAATGGCATCAAATGTAAAAGCTGCCATAAAACCGGTCATGATATTCAGGCTAACTACTGTAAGTATTGTGGAGAGCCAATGATCTGATCAACCTAAGCCCCCTATCAATTGCCACTGCTGAACCACTATGCCTGGAAATTAAGCATTCGTGGAATGATGGTTAACAAATCGGGTGAGTCCTTCCTTTACGATTTGTGAATTCTTCCAGTATTCCCGGCTAAAAACACCAGTGAAATTCCAGTTCTTTTTGCTTAGCGTAAAAGGTGTATAAACATGGATATCCTTAATAGATGGACTTTGGAAATATAAATCATCATCAGTAAGTACTAAGCCCAAATATTTTTCATCATCCTTTAATGTTATATCGGCAAATGGAAGCTCTTCCTTAACAGTAAAACTACCTAGATCTTTTTGGGCCCAATCAAGTAATTGTGATTTCAAAAACCATTTCAAATGATGTTTGGAACCTGCCAGTGGCTGCGGTGTAAAATTACCTCTGGACACCTCCCAAGCAAACTCAAGATACTTTTTAAACAGCTTTGGGCCGTCATTTTTAAGCTCATTAACATTAAGCTCCTGAGGCTTAATGCTACTTACAATGATCGTTTTTTGTCGGGCTCTGGTAATAGCTACATTGAGTCGGTTTTCCCCGTAGGTCTGATTAAGACTGCCAAACTGCATGATCATCTTACCTTGCTTATCAGGAGCATATCCAACAGAGAAAATGATAATATTACGTTCATCACCCTGCACATTCTCTATATTCTTTACAAAGAGTGACTCAGGAATAATCAGTCCGGATTCAATACTTTCTTCTTCTAGGAGATCCATAATAAGCTGCTGTTGGCGAGCATTAAAGGTAACTATCCCTATAGTGGAATTTTGCTTGGCTGCGATATGCTCAAACACTAGCTTTTTGATATACTGAGCCTCTGCTTCATTTACATTGTTATCCCAAACACCGTCTAGTTTAACGTATTCAATAGCAGGTTCGTGTTCATTCACTACATTATAATCCGGTAACATTTTAAGGTTTCCATCATAAAAATGAGTATTCGAAAACTCGATCAGGTCCAAAGACTGGCTTCTGTAATGTCCTTTTAGTTGCACAGTCATCAGGTGCTGTTCAGCCAGCTCCAAAAGTGACTCAATCTCCAGCTCCGGAGTACTATCCAGCACCTCATCCTCGTACCTTACCCGATAGAGGTCATTTGGCCTGAGTTGTTTACTGTCTCCGGCGATCAGCAGCTGATTACCCCTATACATGGCAGGAATTCCTCTTTCCACAAAACACTGTGAGGCTTCATCAAAAATTACCAGATCAAAGGTTTTTTTCATCGGAAAAATGGCGGATACGGATTCAGGAGAAGCCATCCAGCATGGCATTAAATCGTATATTTCTTCATCAAATTCTGAAATCAGCTTTCTCAAGGGCCAAACACGTTTCTTTTTGGTAACCTGGTGCTGCAGCTCCCGATAAGTAACGCGATTATTTAATCTATTAAATTCTAAGTCCTGGTAAGTACGTTCACGAGCCCTGAGAATCAGCATCTCATTACTCACCTGCATTTTATCTCTTACACAGCGCTGTAATTCAGCTACTTCCGTTGAAAACTTAGTAGAAGATACTGACCTCAAAATCGGATATTTGGCTTCAATATGCTCTATCCAAGCTAGTCGGATGCTGTTTTGGAAGAGTTTTTCAGCGCTATCCGGTGTAGCGTCATCACCGAGTTCGGTCATAATGCGCTCAAGAGCATTAAGCTCATAAGGCTCGAGACTATCACGGAGTTTATCAAACTCGCAAAGTGAGTCAAAATCATTTTTCAAAGTTTTCCTGAGGCTATCCAGGTTCTCCGTATTCTCCAGGCCCCGAGAATTCTGAGATTCTGTTAAATAAATAAGCCATTTGGCCTTTCTATCCGGAATATCCTTGATCAGCTGATATATACGCTCCAGTTTGTCACGAAATTCAATGAAAGAAAGCTTCTGTACGTTAAAAAACTCTTTGAAATTTCTAAGAGAACTGAATATAAGCTTCGCTTTCACACTTAGTTTCAAAATATAAAACCAATTTTGAAAATGTACTTTTTCATATTGTGAAGGAATTTCGCTTATCCACGCCTGTTCTCGTAATTTTGAAATATTATGCTCAAGGTTAAGTCGATTATCGATCTTCTCAACCATCGTGTTAAAGCCCTCCTTGTTTCTTTTAAGGTTGTTAGCTGCCAGTACGCGTTTTATAAGGTACTTATCCTTAGAGAAAAGACGCCATTGAATAAACTTGAACAGGCTTCTCCTGGCATCCATATTGCGCTGTAGTGTCTCCTGAAATACGCCCAAGTTTTCCGAAGCCAGCGATAACTCAGGCCCCACACCCTTATAGCATTCCATTAGCACACGCTCTGTATTTGAAAGCCATAGTGCGCTGGTATCATCATCCGGATAGTTTACCATATGCTGAAATAGCCGATAAGATTCTTCATTTTTTAAAATACCCAGCATTTCAATGATAAAGTCCCTACGTGATAAGAAGTACTCACAGTCCTGAATGGATAATCTCGATCCTATTTCGGCTTCCAAGATATCTCCAATTTCATTTTTGTAAGCCGGAATATCGTCAATCACATCAGCTATAGCCCGCTCATCACTAACGGATAAATTAGTAAAGGACCTACGATCCTTCCACGGATAATTAGGCTTTCGTTGTACTAAAGCATATATCGTATAAGACCGCAGCTTTTGCGTAAAAGAGTCAATTTTATCAAAGTGAAATTGGGAATGGTCCTGCTTTAAACTTACTACAGCCTCTTCCGGGTTTGACGTTAAATAAAGCTCTTTAGCAGAAATTCCGCACTCTGTTTCATCAAATAAAGCAAATTTAAATTCTTCCAGTTCAGTGGTCAATTGATCTATACGCCTGCTGGTTTGGAGAAATTTCCGCTCAAGCTGAATACTGTCAAGACCGTTATTCGTCATCTGATATTCTTCTATCCTGGATATCTGTCGCGCTATTTTCTGATATATCTCTGATCGATCATTTCTAAAGTCATGTACCAGACTTACAAAATCTTGGAGATCTACTTCCTTTAATCGGTTGTAGACCACATCAAGCGCCACCCGTTTTTGACAAACTACAAGTACCTTTTTACCCAGGGCCACGCTATCTGATATAAGGTTACATATGAGCTGAGATTTTCCTGTTCCTGGGGGACCTTGTACCACTACGGAATTTCCCTGTTTTATAGCTTTGAGCGCATTCTCTTGATGAGCATCCATTTTAAAAGGGGTGATCATTTTTTCCTCCTCTACGCTTTCAAGGAATGAAAACCTTCTTAGTCCTGATACTTCCGCTTTATCCTTTACCACACGCTGAGCAAAAAACTCCTCCAGATCACTAAAAGCAGGGTCATCAATTAGGTGTGCATAATCAGGTACTAACTGCGACCCGGATTGCGGAAAAATACCTAAAACTGCTTCCGGAAACATTTTTAGTTCTCCATTAGCATGTTCCTGCTCAAATTCGTCTTTTTTATAAGAGCGAAAAGCGTTGATCTTGTCTTGAAAATTTTCCTGATTGAAATTAATTTCTACTGGACTATCCTTCAGTAGTTGATATAAGCTCGTCCTAAAAACGGTCATATCATTGTCAAAATCTTCGAAAGTTCGGTCTAAAAAATCATCATCAAGTGAAATACCGTTATAGTGAGCGTAAGACAGGAAAAAGGCTTTATTAAATGTAATGCCCTCGTTTTTTCTAGGCATCATTACCCACTTATCACTCTTCACCTCAATAGAAACGGGAAAAAAGAGTAATGGGCACCTTACGGATGTTCCATCACTTAGCTTGCCCTTCACGAAAGGCCACCCTACGTAAAGATCCTTTGAGCCACGCTCCTCTCGAAGAAAATTATCCATCCGCTGTAGCCGCTTTAAGCGCCGGCTTATGATGTTGGTATCTTCATGCCTACTGTCTAAAAAATCGCACAAAACCGTAGACTTCAACCCTATTAAGGTGGAAACTATGCCAAATGTACCTTCAGAATGAATGGCCTCCAGATCATGCAAATCAATAAATTGATCCGTGGTTAGTCTTCGCAATAATATGGACCTATTATTACCCGATAGATTAGCTAGTCTTTTTAAATATGATTTGAGTATTTCACGCATGAAAAGGAAAATAACTCTGCAATATGAAGAATTAGAAGCTAATGTACGGTGTGATCTTTGTCAAAGTTAACGAGTCAAGCAACTGAATATTACCAAGTTCATTCAGTTCCGA
The DNA here is from genome assembly GCA_039199635.1 of Bacteroidota bacterium. Taxonomy (GTDB): domain Bacteria; phylum Bacteroidota; class Bacteroidia; order Cytophagales; family Cyclobacteriaceae; genus Fulvivirga. Next base: position 19,628 of record JBCCSU010000064.1, read on the forward strand.
AAAGTTACCATGTTGATATCTATAATTATAGATAGCTTTCGCTACTGATTTCTTTATATAAGGGTGTTTGCTTAAACCATTAATATCGCTTGTGTTAATATTAATTGTTACTGGTTTAAAATCAGGCATAACATAGGTTAAAGTATCCAGCTGTAACAAAACACTATCCT
>JBCCSU010000065.1:0-19753 GCA_039199635.1 Bacteroidota bacterium
GATCTACCGGAGGAGCCCCTTGTTGCTGATACCACATCCACCCATATTGAACAACAGGAATGACAAGCAGAATGAAAGCGAGGCGAAGGAGGGTTTTATTGCTACTGTTACGAAATAAAATAAGCACAAAACCGAGTAACGCGTAAACAGTAAGTATGTCCCCTACAAAAAGGACTATGGCATGAAAGATTCCAAAAAATAACAGAATGAGTAACCTTCGACTAAACCGGCCTACGAATGGCTGATTTCTATCCATGGCCCGTTGGATTTGAAGGCCAAAACCGATGCCGAACAGCAAGGAGAAGATGGAATAAAATTTACCTTCGGTTACAAAGTGAATGATCCATTCAAATACTTCTCCCAGAGCGTGAAAGCTCAGATTAGCCTGCTTCTCAGGTGAGATAAACCAATATCCGGAATGGTAGGCCATATTCGCGATCATGACCCCGAGTAGCGCAAAGCCGCGCAGCACATCTAGTATTTCGTAGCGTTCGTTGGATTGAGTGGGTTGCATATTTTTGTGTTAGGAATTGAGTTTTTTCAGTTTTCGTTTATATCTAATGGCCAAAAAGGTTGGAATAAGGGCTATGAGTAAGCCAAGTAAAAATCCTTTCCCACCCACGAAAACAACCGCCATGTTACTATCGATATCATGTCGGTGATTCCAGATTTCAACAATTTTTCCATCTTGGATCCGGAAAACATTAATGATCGGGATACTACCTGTACCAAACATAATCTTAGACATGAAGGACTCTGCCTTGTAGTTGGCGGTCCATCGCGTGGCTACCAGGTCCCCTTCGGCGATCTGATAATCAATGGTTGAGTTCCATGAGCCTCCTTCCCAAAACCGATCGGCGATGATTTTCTGCTCGATTGCTGGTTCGGTCACACCTTTTCGATCACCGATGTCATGAACTATATATTCATCGGCAACATAATCAGTGTATTTGTCTGTGTTATTCGTAAACCAGAGGTTCTGATAAAAATTACGAGCTATTTCTTTATTAATTTCCTGCTGAGAGGGCATTAATGCCGTATTATTCAAACTATCTAACTGCGCGTATAGCACGGATGAGAATAACCAAATAAGTGTAGTGAAAAAGTGTTTCATGTTTATTGCTTCAAGATTTATTCGACTTTTATTTTAAAACCGTAGTAAGCATTTATCAGATAGAGTACATTGATCAGCGGTGCCAAAACCAATGCCTGGTTCCAGGAAATGATTTCCAGATAAACAATTGCAAAAGTGAGCGTGGTTATGGCAGAAATGATCAACGCTGCGTATCTCAATCCAGGTGTTAAAACCTCGCTTTTCAGATACATTAAAAACAGACCAGGAAAGAAGATAAGATTCCCAGAAATGAAAGTAACCGTTGCCATTTGATTGGCCATTTCAGCTACTGCGAGAGGTGTATTTCGATACCCGCCCAACATAATTGGATAGGTTAACAAAATGATTAATTGTCCAATGGAAATAATCGTCCAGCTTATGCTTTTCCAGTGAATAGCAAAGTAGAACGCGCCAATTGCTATTAGTGTCATAATGAGGAATTCTGCCTTCCAGTGGCCACCGTAGATCGCCCAGTTTTCATTTACATATTGGAATCTTTCAGCGAGCTCACTGGGGGCCTTACGCATCAAGTAGATGTAAATACCGATGGTAACATTGACCAGAACTGAACCAAGAGACCATAAAAGTTTAGCTATTTTCATGTCGATTTATTTTACCTTTTAATGATTCTTGACCTATTAATGATCCCGTCATTTGATTGAAGCATGAGCATATAAATGCCAGATGAAAGAGTGGAGATGTCAAACTGTGGTACAGACAGATCCTCAAAGTCGAGCACCTGCTTCCCTTCAATAGTAGTTATGGTTAGCCGATCATAGTTGCTTAATTCGATACCTCGGATTGCTAGTTGATTTGATGTAGGATTTGGGTAAATTGAAAAATTAAGCCGATCTTCTAATCCTAATATTACTTCCTCATCCTCATTGGTTACGGTAATCGACAGTTGCTGAGTAGTGGCATTACCCGCAACATCTGTGGCGGTGATATCAAGTAAATATTGATTATCAGAATCCCCGTCACTCGGATTTTCAAAGTCGGGTGCTGTGATGAAGCTAAGCTCATTAGTTGCTAACACAAATAAGGCTTCATCCTTTGAAGTACCCAGACTAAAAGTGACGGATTCATCAGCTCTAGCCGTATAGGCAGTGCCCACTGTATTCTCCGGAACAGCAATCGCAGAAGCCGAAGTGAATACCGGGTTGGTTTCATCAAATAGATATATGGAGGCTAGATTTTTCTCCGGATCGTTGTTTACATCCGTGAACAACCCACCAATGAAAATAGCTTCCTGGTTTGTAGCTAAGGAATTTACGAAAGCGGCGGTAGTAATATGGGTAAGATTTACATTCCAGCTTAACACTGATCCGGAACGATCAATAGCCGCCATACCAGCGCGAGGTTCAATGTCAATGGTAGTAAAATTTCCACCCACATAAATATTTCCAGCACCGATTATCAATGCATTAATGATTCCATCGACTTCTGGTGCCCATGATGTTGTATTGGCCGTGCTGGCATCAATAGCTGCCAAATTCGTTACCGAAGATCCACCCACCGTTGAAAACTCACCACCTACATACACGATTCCTTGTGAAACACCGATCCCGTTGAATACTGATCCGGCGGCTGCCGAAGGATCCCAACCAGTTACACTTCCGGTAGTGACATTAATAGCGGCAATCCCATTGCGATTTACGCCTCCTATTGTGGTAAAATCACCCCCGGTATAGATAATATCGTCTGCCAGTGTGAGCGTGGTAACAATATTACCACCACCACTTACAGAAGGGTCCCAATCGGTAAGCGTTCCATCCACATGGACGGCAGCTAGTCTGCTTCTTAGCTCTCCTGATATTCGTGGAAAGGAGCCTGCTATATATACCGTGTCTCCACTGACTAAAATGTCACGGACAGAACCAAATACAGAGGGGTTCCAGCTGGTTAACGTCCCATTTACATCGAAGGCTGCTAAACGATCTCTTGGTTCACCTGCAATTTCCGTAAAATCACCTCCTACGTACACTGTTCCGTTTCCAACTTCTATGGTACGTACGCTACTGTTTGGAAAAGGATTCCAGTCGGTTACATTTCCGTTTGCATCGAAGGCGGCAAGTCCATTTCGCGGCACTCCTCCGATAGACGTAAAAGATCCCCCTACATATACGCCATCATTCGTTGCGGTTATCGCCCTTACTGTGCTTGAGGCAAGAGGATTCCAGTCTTGGATTACTCCTGAGGTATTAATGGCAGCGGCCCTGATCCTGGACTGCCCTTGCACTGCGGTAAAGTTGCCACCAACGTAAATAATTCCATTTGATGTGGAAAGTGCAAGTACTGCATTTTGAGTAGTCGTAAAAAATACGTTAGGATCCCAGGAAGTTACTTCACCACTCAGATCCACAGCGGCTAAATGTTTTCTTGAGAAGGTACCAGTACTGGTGGTAATGCTGGTAAAGTCCCCGCCGATATAGGCAATGTCTCCTTCAAAATCAATTGATCTGACAATTCCACTTGCTGAAGGGTTCCAGTTGGTCAAGGTGCCTGTTTGATCAACGGCTGCCAGGCGATTTCGTCCTTCCGAATTCACAACGGTGAAACTTCCAGCCAAGTAGATTATGCCGTCTTTAATGGCAATATCCATCACGGTAAAACCACCACCCCCTACATTGGCATTCCAGGTTGGTATCAAATCACCATTAATATCTAAAGCTGACAGTCGATTTTGAAAGGTATTATTAATGGAGTTGAAGCTGCCTCCTACATATATGGTACTACCATCTGTTGCTATTACATCGATATTTGGCGAGTCGGCAGTAGGGGCCCAAGGCGTGATATTTCCATTCACATCAACTGCCGCAAGATATTGTCGAGAAAGACCACCCACGTTTTGGAAAAAACCGCCCACGTAGATTATGTCACCGCTTAGCGCCAAGGCTCTTACAACATTGTCCGGCGAAGGATTCCAGCTGGTGACTTGTCCATTACTATTTATATGAGCCAAATACGGCCTATCAAAATTTCCTACTTTGGTGAATGATCCTCCAATATAATAGCCTCCGGACTCGTCAGAAATGGAAACAAATACGGGCCCGTTTGGCTGTGGATAGTCTTTGGAATTAATGGCAGTTACAGGATCAAGTTCTGTACCTCTAGCGGACGTGTTGACCCGTTTAAAAATGCCACCGATATAGGTGACGTTATTGGTCTTATCCACTGCGACTGTATTTACATTACCGCTAGTATTAAAGTTGAGGTCTTGAAAAGGGTAACTGATTTGTGCCTTTGATAGATAGTAAGATGAAACACATGACAATGCAATTATCAATCTGGAAAGTAGATTCACGTCCATTGGTTTTTAAGCGATGAACGCAAGCTAGATGGATCAACATGGAGTTGTTTTTACTCATCTCCCAAAAACTATCGCATATGTAACATGTGGGCTTTCGGGGTTTTAAAGCATGTTTTGAGTATCTGAAATCTTACGTTTTGGTGATCTTAATTTATGTTTTGTATTTGCAAGTGAGCGGGAGATTCCCGCCTTTGCGGGAATGACGTTTAAGGAGGAAATTCAAGTATGGTACTCTTATTCTATCGTCATTCCGGTTGGAGCACTGCGGAATACCGGAATCTAAATCCTCGGATCGGATTCATGGAAACTTTAGTTACAGACTAAAGGATAAGCATAAAAGGACTGGTTGAAGAAGAGGGAGTCCCTTAATACTACCAGAACTAAACCACCTCGTAATTCGATGGACTCTTCCCAAACTTTTGCTTAAAACATTGAGTGAAATAGGAGACGCTGTTAAAACCGCAGCTGTAGGCAACTTCTGAAACATTGAAGCCATTGGTAGAAAGGAGGTCTGAGGCTCGCTGTAACCGGATATCTCTTATAAATTCACTTGCTGAAAAATTGGTAAGGGCTTTGAGTTTACGATGCAATTGCATTCTGCTCATCCCCATTTCTTTTTGAAAGACTTCAACTGTAAATTCTGAATTTGATAAATTTTGATCTACTACATCAAGGGCCTTCCTAATGAAACTTTCATTCGGAGAGTCAATAACGATTTTGGAGGGTTCTAATAGCAGTGTTTCTGCATACTTGGATTGAAGTTTTTCGCGTTGAGCAATTAAGTTTTGAATCCTGACCATCAATTCCTCGTTGTCAAACGGCTTGGTAAGAAAATCATCCGCTCCGGTTTTTAAGCCGTCTAGTTTAGTACCACGGTCGGCCTTAGCGGTAAGCATAATGATGGGTATGTGGCTGGTTTTCTCATTGGATCTCAAGGTATTGCACAATTCCACGCCATCTACTTCGGGCATCATCAAATCGGTGACGATAATATCTGGAACCAAATTCAATGCGTCTTCTATACCGGCTTTCCCATCTACTGACTGTCTAACGGTAAAATCATTCTTTAGGAGCGATGTCATATGATTTCTTAAGTCAGGGTTATCTTCTACCACCAGCACAATTTTTTCCGTAGTATCTTCCGGTTCAATAGCTTCTTGCTTGACTAGGGTCGAAAATGCCTTGGTGGTATTTTGGCGCTCCTTGAACTGGCTTTCTACAATTTCTTTGGGTGAGTAAGCCGATTTATTGATTGGGAATTTCAAAGTAAATGAAGCGCCTTGACCAAGTTCACTTTGTATTTGAATATCTCCTTTATGCAGGATGGCTAGCTCTTTGGAAAGCGTCAAGCCCACACCTGTGCCTGCGGTATTGGTTGTATTTGTACTGCTTTGATGAAAGCGCTTGAATATGAGCTCTTGATTTTCTTCTGAAATACCTGGGCCTGTATCTTGGATGGAAATGGATAATATATCTTCTAGATATGCCACTTGAATTGTTACTTTACCCTCCTTAGAAGTGAATTTAAAAGCATTAGAAAGCAAGTTATTCAGTATCTTCTGGATTTTGTCTTCATCGAAGAAGGCCTCTCCCGGGGCATCGTCTATTTTTTTTACAAACTCTATATTTTGAGCGGATGCAAGAGATTCAAAGGAAGCACAGACTACCCGGATAAAGGCTTTGAATTCACCTTTGGCGACTTTCAAAGTAAGCTGGCCGGCTTCTAATTTCGAAAGGTCTAAGAGCTGGTTCGTTAATTCGGTAAGAACGGTTGCATTCCGGTGAATGACAGTAAGTGCTTCTTTGGTTTCTGCATCAGTATTTTTTTGTAAAAGCTTTTGTAAAGGACTCAAAATAAGTGTGAGGGGAGTTCTAAACTCGTGTGAAATATTGGTAAAAAAATTAGTCTTCAGGTGATCGAGTTCCGTTAGTTTGGCATTAGCACGAATCTTTAATTGGTAGCGATTATAAATCACGCCAATAAGCACCACAAGCAGGAAGGCGGCCACAATAAGATAATTTCGAAAATCTTCCTGTTTTTGAATTTCGAGAGTAGCTATTTGATTTTCTGCGTTAAGTAATTCTATTTCTTTTTGCTTTTGTTCGTTTTGGTACTTTTCTTCTACTTCAGCTACATTTTTTGAGGAAGTGGCTGTAAATGTGCTGTCATCTAATTCTTTAACCTTCTTAAGGTGAGTATAGGCATTTGAATAGTCGTCAACGGCAACATACAGTTCACTAAGTCTAAACCAACACCATCGGATCATGGTATTATTTTGTGTGCTTGTAAAAAGCAATTTTGCTTTTTTCAGGTTTTTTTCAGCATTGGCGTAATTACTCATTTCATAATAAGTCAAGCCTAGCTGATAGTGGAGGTGAGCTTCATTATAAGGTGAACTAATACTATTAATTATATTTAGCCCTGTTTCAAACTTTTGAACGGCTTTCTCAAATTCATTCAGCTCCAGATGTATCTTGCCAAGATTATGGTTGATATGCGCCTGACGTGCTTTATCATCGATAAGTTCAAAGTTAGTCATAGCTGAATCATAGTATTTTTGTGATTGGTTATACTCTTCTGCATACATAAACCAAGTACCCAGTTCCAGATGCACCAAAGCCTTCATTTTAACATCTTTAGCTTTTTCTGCTGTTGCCAATGCTTTTAGGTAGTACTCATATGCTTTTTCATCGTTTCTGAGTATGGCATGTGAAGTCCCTATATTGAGTAAAGATTTGGATCTTTTACTAAGGTCTTTAGAGTTGAAATTCAGACCATTTTGGTCGAACTCAATCGATTTTTTGTAATCACCTCTAAAATATGCCGTGTTAGATAATATGGTATAGGCATTGGTCATAATAAGTGAATCAATAGGCTGTATACTCGCCATATCAATGCTTGAGCGGGCAATGGTATCAGCATCTTCTAATTGCTGAAGTGAAGAATAGGAAAAGCCCTGGCCGATCATGGCTTTTAAAATTCCTTTTTTATCTTTCAGTTGCTCAGCAACAGCTTGTGCTTGTTTGTAAATTTCTAAGGCGCTATCATAATAGCTGTTGGTAGTGAGTTTTTCACCTATCAACATCAGTGTTCTCAAGGTGCCCTCTTTATATTTAAGATGAGAAGCGAGTTTGAGTGATTTATTTAAATAGCCTGAAGCCTGCGCTGGATTTTCGAATTTAAGCAGTTCGTATAACTCTATACAAATACTCACCTGGCTGGTATCTGGCTCTTTATTTTCAAGTAACAATATGAGTGAATTGACTTCACTTTGAGCCGAAAGCGAAAAAGTACAAGTTAAAAGTAAATGGATAAGAAGAATAGAGATTTTTTCGATCATGATCGATTCTTTCAAACTACAATATAATAATCTCAGAATTATGATCCAGAAACCGACAGTTAAATGTTATTTCTCTTAATATAGTGAATATTGAAATCGTTGATAAATTGATTTATTTTACATATTTAAATTCATATTGTTTTAATCATGAATAAACTCTTATGGCTCGTCAGGATCATTCCTGCGCTTATACTCTTGCAAACGCTGTTCTTCAAGTTCACTGCCGCTCAGGAATCGGTATTTATTTTTTCAACACTTGGTTTAGAGCCTTATGGCAGAATAGGAATTGGTATTCTTGAATTAATCGCCTCTGTGTTATTACTTATTCCATCCAAGACCTGGATGGGTGCTATACTCGGTTTTGGATTAATGGCCGGGGCTATTTTTTCACACTTAACTCAACTTGGGATTGAGGTTCAGGGGGATGGAGGCTATCTCTTTATTCTGGCCTTGATAGTGCTCATTTGCTGTGCAATTTTGATTTTAGTAGAGAGGAAGCAGATCCCCATTTTAAATCGTCTGTTAAAATAGTGGGTCTGGTAGATCGGATGATCAACAGACCGGAAATACTTAGAAATCGATCTTAAGTTATTCGGATCAATGCTAGGAATTAAAATTAAAATGGTGGTTTTACTTGAATTGATCTTTAAGTAAACGACAGTCAACACTAATGGATAATCAATCTTAGTTCATGATCGCAAATTATTCCATTACATTTGGTGACCACGGTAAACGAAATGTTTCTTGGATTCAATGAAAAGTTAGAGGAAGCTTCCAATTTAGGCGAGATCATTAACCCGTTTCATAAGCGGGAGTGTACAGTTGTTATAGCTTGCGGTTCGGAAAGGGGTACAACGCTCGCATTCTCTATGGCGCTACAAAACGCTATTCTTGAGACTGGTATAAAGTGTTATTTAACAGAAATGAATGATTTTGAATATTTCCAGTCCATGGAATATTTGATTGTTCTTACCTCAACCTACGGTACAGGTAATGCCCCTTTTAACGCTTTTAGGTTTATTCGTAAGTTCAATGCCTCTGATATTAAAGCAAGGTTTAAATATGCTGTGGTAGGGTTTGGCTCCAAACGATATCCCAAATTTTGTCAATATGCCGAAAAAGTGAATTTCCTGTTCCGCTCTTATCAATACGCGCAAGAATGGATACCGCTCACTAAAATCCATGAACGTTCTTTGATGGAGTTTCATAGCTGGCTCAATGTATTACAAGAAAAGCTGGAAGGTCAACTTGCTATTGATTTCGGATGAGTAAATGAGGAAGCTGAAGGCTGTTAAGGACGCTATATGGTAGGTCGGATTTTATATCGAACTCACGTCAATTTAATTCCATAGATCCAGTAGATAAGCATATTCTAGAGAAAGTTGCTGAAAACTATCGAATCGCTTAGAACCACCCGAATGCCCTCCTACAGTATTTACTCTTAGGATTATTTCATTGTTATCTGTCTTGAATTCCCTGAGCTTAGCTACCATTTTAACTGCTTCCCAATAAGGGACATTTTCGTCATTTATGGCGCAAGTAAATAGCATGCTAGGATACTTTTGCTTTTTCACATTCTCATAAGGTGCATAAGAAAGCATGTAGTTGAAATACTCTTTTTCATTCGGATTGCCCCACTCTTTGTATTCGCCAGTAGTCAGCGGGAGGTTTTCATCGAGCATGGTATTCACAACATCTAAGAAAGGCATATCTAAAACGGCGGCCTGGAATAGCTCCGGTCTTTCGTTTACTACGGCACCAACAAGCAGACCTCCTGCACTACCACCACTGGCGGCTATTCTACCCGCTTCGATATAATCTTCATCAATAAGATACTCAGCTACACGAATAAAATCTTTGAATGTATTTTTCTTTTTCAAGAGCTTTCCTTCTTGATACCATTCTTCACCTTTATCAGTTCCTCCTCTCACGTGGGCGATAGCATAAATAACTTTTCTATCTAAAAGGGAAAGGCGCGCGTAGGAAAAGTAGGGTTCTGATGGTACGCCATACGCACCATAACTGGTTAAGTAGAGCTTTCTTTTGTCCGGTAGCTTTTTACCATTGATTTTTGAGGAGGCTTTTTTTAATGCGCCTTTCTTATAGATTAGCGTTACAGGTATTTGTACATTATCGTGACCACGTACATATACTCTTTCCATTTTGTATTCTTTTTCATCATAAGGCCCCTGTATTTTAGCTTCTTTGATCACTGTTTTTTTCTTGGTGTCGAAGTTATAGCTGTAGGTTATAGGTGGGGTAAGCGGATCTTCATATTGAAATTTGAATGATCCTGAAGTCGGGTTAGGGTTGGCTAGGAGACTAATTACATGAGGTTCATCGTTGAATTTTAGATCGATTGTCTTTTTCGTTCTTAGGTTCAATATTTTTAAATATTCTTGCGCATTTTTCCGATGCGTCATGACTACATAATCATTGAAGACCTGAAAATGGGAAAGTAATGCGTCATCTTTAGGGGGAACTAATACATTCCAATAATCTCGATGTATCTTATTCTCCGGCACAGAGAATAATTGATAATTGGGAGCTTCGAGATTGGAAGCTACGTAAAAGGTGTTCTCCACGTGCGTTAGACTGTACTTATGCCCATTTTTACGCTTTAAAAAAATGGTTTTTTTAACATTTGGTGCGTTAGCCTCTATAAAATAGACTTCATTTTCTTCTTGACTACTGCTGTAAATGAAGAGAAACTTATCAGATTTAGATTTACCCAAACTGACTGAAAACCTGGTGTCCGCCTCTTCGTAAACCAACTCATCTTTCGACTGTGGAGTACCCAAATTATGAAGGTATACCTGGTAGCTTCTTTTGCTTTCAGTTGCTTGCCTGGTATAAAGAAAGGCATCTCCGGACTCAAACCAGACCAGGTCATTCACAGCAAGTAATGTATCGGTAAGAAGTGTATCCTCCGAGAGGTTTTTGAATTTAAGAGTAGCGTCAAAACCCCCGTCAAAGTTTTCATAATAGGGATATATAGTATGATCCGGATTTGGGTTTTCGAATGTGAACGCATAGTACTCATATCTTTCCGCTAAGAGGTTTACGTTATGAATAACCTCTTCCTGGGCGGTTAGAGTCTTGAACTTTCTGCAGTAAATAGGATAATTGAGTGAATCTACAAAACGGCCGTAGTAATAGTAATCATCCAATTTAACAGATACACTAGCATCATTCTTTTTCACTTTTTCCACCATTTCATAGAAAAGGTCTCTTCTGCTCTTTTCAAGTGGGATCATATAATTCCTTGTATAGTCGGTTTCTTTTTGAATATATGATTGTACTATACTATCATAAGGATCCTGTAGCCATCGATAATGATCCGTAAGCGTAGTGCCATGAATGGTTTTCGAAAAAGGTATTTTTTTGGCACTCGGTGGGAGTAATAGAGTATCTTTCGTTACCCTTCTCTTGAATTGCTCGTCAAGTGATTTGTCTTTTTCCAGATCTTTTAGTGCTTCCAGGAAGATGCCTGAAGGCAAGATGCTATTGTAGGTCTTCCAGAATTCCGGCGAATAGGTGATAGGATAATTGAATAGCTGACCATTAAAGCGTTCCTTCTTTTCAATTTCGCTTACATCATCAACCTTTACGTTGTTAATAATAAGCTCCCTGGTGGTTTCAAACCAAATATCATCTAACAGTGACCCGTAATTCTGATACTGACCTGTATTTTTAATTCTGGACAGGTACCATTTTCCCTGGTACTGCCGAAAGTCTACTTTTATTTTATGGTTATAATCGCTCATAGTGCGCTTTATAGAGGATTTTCCACCGTGATAGTCTCTAAACTTTTTTGGAATAGAAGCTTGAAATTTTATCCATGATACTTTCTTGAATTTGGGTTGTATGGCTTCAGAAATCTCAAGGTCATAACTTACAATTGCACTGGTTTCTATATCAATCAAAACCTTACCACGAACAAGTCCCTTCTTTATATTTTTCCGCTTCGGTTTGAAGCTGATAACATAAGCGCGACTATCGTTAAAATTTACATAGTCTTCCAGTTCAAAATCGTAAAAGCGCCACTTGCTGGCATCTAAAAAAAGCATAGGTGTTTTCACGTAATCACAACCCAACGTTTTTTGGATGCCGTTAGATATGTCGAATTGTTCAAAATCATAAATGCCCATTCCACCTTTTATAATTTGAAGATTATCACTGGCTCGTGCCTCTATGATTTTGACTTGTTTGTTTCTGACCTGTCCAAATAAATAGGCCGAAGCTTCCGGAAAAGGTAACTCACCGAGCGTCTTAGTTACTGACGGTAAGAGTTGAGTGGGATCTTTGCGCGTATATCCGTAATTATAAATGTAAGTGGCTGCGTCAGCATATTTCACGAAGGAAGAATCAACTTTAACAAGTTCTCGATAGTATGCATCGTAACCAAAAGGTTCTGTTTGGTAGTTATCCTTAATTTTCAGAATTGCTTCACGCAATACCATCAGAGGACTGACAGGTTTTACTTCTATTTCAGATAGGGTAATTACATTTTCTTCCAATTCGATGATTAACTCCTCTTTATCAAATTCTGAAACATTAATTCTACGGCTATAATAGCCTATGAACGAAACTTCTAAGTCGGCCGTCAGGTGATTTTCAGTAAGATTAAGGCGAAATTCACCTTGTTCGTTACTTACTATGCCACTACCCGTGCCTTTAATACGTATGGCAGCGAAGGGTAGGGGCTGTTTGCTTTTTGCGTTTAATACTTTTCCACGAATACGTTTGGTAATAGAGGGCGCTACCGATCGGTTTCTTTTCCTTTTAATCAAAATATAGTGGTCCTTAACCACGTATTCTAAACTTGCCTCATTGGTAATTTTCTCTAATATTAGTGATACCGGCTTTGACCTGAATTTCCATGAATACAGCTGGTTCGTAAGCAAGGAATTATCGTAGGCAAATTCAATGTTTATTTGTTCTTTCAGTGCATTGAAGGTTTGTGAAAGCGTGATCTTAGAAGCCTCAAAGTCGATTACTTGGGTTAAATACTTTTGCTGCGCTTGGCAAAGTAGGGTAGTAAATTGTATCAGTAAGAATAAAGTAACTTTTTTCATTAGAAAAAAAATTGAAAATAATGGCTGATTTAATAGTTAGATACTTTCCAAGTCACACACAGACTCCAGTAGCTCTTTTACCTCACTTAAACTCATGTTTTTAATGGTAGCGGTAAGCCTACAGTTTGAGGTTTTAACCTCATACGAGAGTCCTTCAGGGTAATAGTGTGTTAGATCCTGGATTACTTTCTGGATAGGCGTATTCTCGAAACTGAATTCTCCGGTTCGCCAGGATTGAAAATTGGGTGATAAACGTTGTTTGGTAATCTTAGCATTAACCACCAGAGCTTCCTCTCCGCGTGAAAAAGTATCACTTAAGTTACTCTGTTTTGCTTTTACTTCTACGAGTCCGGAAGTAACACTAATGATAGCCGTGGAATCTGAGGATTTTACATTAAAACTGGTACCAAGTACTTTAATTTCAGCTTGAACAGATTCAATTATAAATGATCGGTTTGGATCTTTAAAGACGTCAAAATAGGCCTCACCTTCCAGGCTCACCTTTCGTTGATCTGAGGTAAATTCTTTCGGATAGGAGAGGGTAGTGTTTCGATTTAACCAGACCATGGTACCATCTACCAGTTTAATCGGCTCACGGTTATCGGCACCTGATATAACCAGGTTATCCACCCTATTTTGGAATATTAGTAATGTGGCTGTGACAAAGATTGCTATTACAGCAGCCCAGCGTATTACATGTAAATGAAGAGGTACAGTCTTTTTATTTGGAACTTTATTTATCTCCCCCCAAACTTTAGTCCAAGCCAGGGCAGTATTATACTCATGGAGCTCTATTTGATCTCTGTTTTTCCAAAGCTTTTCCAGTAATTCGTATTCAATTGGAAAAGACCCTTTGAACGCCCTAGCTTCTTTTGCTTCTTCTGGTGAGCAAGTTCCTTGAAAATATCGAACAAGTATTTCTTCCATCGGTTCTTTGAATTTCTTCGAATACTTACCCAACAGTCGAAATAGTGGGTACGATCCCCTATTCGATTCGTAAATAATTTTAAAATATTTTCAAGTATTTGATAATCAATACATTAAATACTTGATACAAGTGCTTATTTTGAGATTAACCAGAATAGAAGGCTTAGGTATTGATGTTCTTTTAATGCTATACGCAATTGTTTTAGAGCTCGGGTCATTTGATTTTCCACAGTTTTCTCTGAAATATTTAGTTCTTTGGCTATTTGTTTATTCGAGTAACCATCTACTCTGCTCAGCAGAAAGACTTGTTGTGTTTTCGGAGGTAGGCTAGCGGCAAAAAAGTGAAGCATAGGTATTACATCTTCGCTCTCCAGCTTTATTCCATCGGATGGTGGTTCAGGAATAGATTCAAGAGGTACAATTTTACACTTAGATGTCCTGAGGTAGTCAATACATTTGAATTTGGTGCTTCGGAGCAGGTAGGCTTGTTGGTTTTCGGCTTTTTGGAGCATCTGTTTTTCCCATAGCTGAATGAACAACTGCTGTACTAAGTCCTCGGCAGTGTATTTGTCCTTTATAATGGCAGCAGCATAATTACAAAGTGGATTGTAATATTCGTCAAATACTTGTTTGAACTCCTCTGGCTTCACTCGTCCTTCTTTGTTTAGGAATAAAGATAATGTAATTACGTACTTCTGCTAGGGGCAGTGGTGGGTAGAGTTCTTATTTCTTTTAAGAAATGGTGGACGAATTTAGTTTAGCGGATGATGATGATAACCTTGCATTTGAGGCATCAAGTTATTCATAATAGAGTGTGTTGGGCGCGTTTTTGGACTGCACCTGTTCTCTTAAGACGTGTTTCAGAAAAAGCATGTTCATTTATCAGTATTTTCCGGAATAAATTAGAAAAATGCCAGAATACAAGCTCTCGCGAGTTTAAATCATCAGAAAAAAACTCAGAAGGGCTTAGCTTGTCTTCTTTTTTCTTTTGAAGAGCTTCGATATCCCAGCAGCTATCGCAGCAACTCCCAATAACCACGGTTGTCCTTTTAGGAATGCAAAAAAATGAAAGCCAGCGTTTACATGTTCTTTAATATATTCTTCCGCTCCTTTAATCATCATGAAATCTGGCTGAAACGTATCGAAGATGAGGATATCTACTACAATGAGATCCCATAGATTCATGAAGTTTAGAAGCAGGAATCCATTAATTAACAGATTCCAATAGGACTTTAGGTCTTGATGATTACTGAATATTTCATTGTTCATGCGTACAGGAAAGTAGATACATATTCCAATGATTAGAAAAAAGACAATTAAGCCCAACGGAATTACTTCTTGTGGAATTTCTCCTATCTTTTTTTGTACTTCCTCTGGAAAGTCACTTGTCCACATCAGTGGTTCGATAAGATAGGAGCCCAGAACTATAACCGTAAAAAGTAGGCTAAGAACCAATCCGTACTTCAAGATTGACTTCCAAGCTATATATGTTGAATTCATGAGGTTCTAGTTAAATTCATAAGACATGGTCACTCCATATGTTCGAGGTGCACCTAAAGTAGAAATGGGGGCCACAGGAGCCGACCATTGTATGTATTGCTCATCGGAAATGTTTTGAACCCAGAAGTATAATCCAATCCCTTTATAATCTGCTCCAACTCTCGCGTTAAATAACGAATAGGCTTCCTGGGAGACGGTGTTACTGAAATCAAAAAATATCTCACTTTGTCTTGTCCACTGAATGTTACCGTTGAAGACTAAGTCATTTGATCCCAAACGGATTACCTTGGTATAGTCTAACATAAGATTTGACGTAGAAGGAGGTGAAATGATGGCTTTTTTATCCTCCAGTGATATCGGATTTCCCTCGGCATCTAAGAGTTCCAGTGTGGTATACTCCGCATTCAATAAACCTAGATTGTAAGAAAGTCTGAGGCCTTTGGATAGTATAAAGTTCAAATCCATTTCCAACCCTAAATTTTGACCATCCCCACTGTTTAACGTCACAAAATTGAATCCATTGGAGCCAGGCTCAGCCACCTGTAGCTGTATATCGTTTCGCTGTATATAGAACGCGCTCAATGCAAATTCGAGTCTATTATCAAATAATCTTCCTTTTGCTCCCAATTCAAAATTGTCGCTAGTCTCCGGATCATAACTTTCAAATCTGGAATCCAACGAGGTATTAGTACCACCAATGCGATAACCTCTTGAATAAGTCAAATAGAGATTGGTATTATTAGTAGCATTCCATGAGAACCCCAGCTTAGGGGAAAAAGCATCAAAATCTGTTTTTATGCTTCTTTCCGGGGAAATAGTTACAGCAGGATCGTTGCCTGTAATAAAATCTGTTCGAGTGTCAAACGCTCTTTCTTCATAATCATATCTAATGCCTCCTATTATCTCCACTTTATTTGATATCGGGTAGGTCAACTGACCAAATACGGCAAACCCATCATTGGAATTGCTGGTGAAGTTCAATGTTTGATTCGGGGCGGTAGGATCAAACGCAACAGCCGCCTCCCCGGAGCGAATTAATTGGTTGATGGGGAGTTGCTGTTTGAAGACATAAGTACCCAAAATCCATTTGAGTCTTTCTGCACCGGCGGCATTAGAAAAAGTAAATTCATTGGTTAGCACATTAACTGTATTATCGGTTCCTTCTATCGGCCTGGTAAATGTGGCCACATCAAATGAGGTAAAATCGATATCTACATTTTGGTATTCCAATACGCTTGTCTGCACTGAAAACACGTTCTTAAAGTTGAAGTGATCACCGCTATATTGAAGTTTAAAAGAAGCTTGGGTCATGTCTTGCATAGATTTTCCAACCGCATCTTGCGCTAATTCAAATGGATTAGCCAGAGCTTCCTGAGGAGTGCCCACATAAGGAACATAGCCTACCAATTCACGACTATATCTTTTTCCGCTCAATGTAGCTGACCAGTTATCGGAAATATCATATCGGAATGAAAGTGATACACCATTGTACTCAGTTGCGTTGAAGTTACTGTTGTCAAACGTATTGGTGAAAAAACCATCCTGTTCTCCAAGGAGTCCCGCAGCGGAGAAGTACAATTTGTCTTTGATTATAGGCCCGCTTACGGATAGATCATAACGTTGTAAATCGAAATTACCAAGCGACACTTGCGCCTTACCTCTCCAGTCATTGGTGGGTTGTTTGGTAGTAATATTGATAACTCCTCCTAGTGCGTTCCTTCCAAAAAGTGTTCCTTGTGGTCCTTTTAGAATTTCAATACTCTCCACGTCATGGAGAAATTCAATGTTGGAGTAAATGTCAAATTGATTGATTCCATCAATATAAGTAGTTATAGATGGGTCAAAATTGGTAGATGATACTCCGCGAATCGAATAATTATTGCCATCACCTCCACCGTAATCAACCACACTCAAGTTTCCACTCAACGTGCTCATGCTTCTCTGATTCCACAAACGAAGCTTATCTACTTTTTGAGATTCTATACGAGTAATGGATGCGGGTACATTTAAGATAGGTGTTTCTGATTTAGCAGCACTCATTACGATTACCTCGTCTAGGGCTTTGATATCTGGAATCAACTCAAAATTGACTATGAGATTTTTATCTGTGAGAGTTATCTCTTTTTGTTGTTTCGCATAACCTAAATAGCTAACGCCAAGAATATAGGTCCCGGGATCAACTGCTAAGTCAAATTCACCGTTTGTATCAGAGATCGAGCCCATTTTACTATTCAATATTCTAATAGTGGCTCCTACAGCTATCTCATCAGAATCATTGGTTAAAACCTTCCCGGAGATTTTCAAATTTTGGGCAGAAACCGTGTAAAAGGCGAATAAAAACAAGAGCGTAAAAATTTTGTTCATATTATGTTTGCTTATTTATAATCGTTCTAAACACGCGAAAGTATGGGTGAGCATCAACCAAATGGGTTTGCCAAACGGAATAAAACTACTGAGAAAAGGAGAATATGAAAGGAGTATAAATACCCAATATCGACTGGATCGTAGATGAAGCTTATCTCAATCGGTTAATGGATATTTAGTAGAAACTCTATGCAGCCATAAAAAAAATGCGACAAACATGAAAACCATCATTCAAGCTAATGAACTGGAGGAAATGTTCTTCGAGAACTTTCAGCAAAAATCTTTGACCACTTCAGTTGATGGCTTAAGGGAAATGAAATTTTCCTCCGAGATTTCTACAGGTTTGGGACAATTCTCCGATATCTCATTTGATGGATTATATATAGGTTTTGGGGAATTAGACCTGAATAGGACTACGCAAATTCATTATCGATCGGGACATGAAATTATAAGCATGTTGTTCATGTTTACAGGGGGGACAATTATGCAACATGATGGCCTGCATAACCCGATCGAGCTTTCACCTTATACCCACAACCTATTTTACCTGAATGAGGAGGTTGGCAAGAAAGAATGGATGACCTGTCAAAACACATCGTTTCGAGCCATGGAAATTAGCCTAACACCTGAATTTTTCCTGAGTCTCTTCCCGGAAGGTGGGAACTACATGAAGGATTTTGTAAAGGGAGTCATCCAAAAAAGATCCAAAAGTCTAACGAATTATCAACCTGCAATTACCCCTCAGATGATGCATATCATTCATGATATCATGAATTGTAACAAGCCGTTAAGCTTAAGAAAACTGTTTCTGGGTTCCAGAGTGATGGAGCTACTTATGCTCCAGATTGATCAAATGCAGTCAGAGGAAAAAACCAATGGTATTTCCAATAATAACAAAGAACTCATGTTCGAAGTAAAACACTTCCTGGAGTCTAATCTTGAGCCCGACTTCTCCATACACTCATTGGCCAAGAACTTTGGGACCAATGAGTATACTTTAAAAAAAGAGTTCAAGTCTTTATTCGGAAAGAGTATTTTCGATTACTGGAATCATGTTCGATTCGACTATGCAAAGCAGCTCCTCAAAGATGGTTATTCCGTCCAACAACTTGCCTTTAAATTAGGCTACAGCAACACACAGAATTTTTCCACCGCTTTTAAACGTCGTTTTGGTATGGTTCCAAGTTACTTTAAAGGATAACATTAAATTTCTACAGACTTATTTCACTTCCAACAAAACCACGCTCTCCATGTAAGGTGTTTACGAAGGTCTAAATCTCTCTTTATTGAGAGTATAAGGCGTTTTTCCGACTAAGCCCAGTCGTCTCGAAGAAGATAAAAGCGTGTTTCCAGTTTGTCCGGATAAGCGAAAATATCCTTCTTACTTTTTTAAATACATACCAACAGATGAGAAATTTCTGAACCCAATCGTTAGATTCTAACTTTCAAAAAGCGCTTCAATTGCCTTGCGCTTTTCTGGATTCAATCCTGATTTTAGGTAATTATAATACTCGCTGAAACTAACGAACTGATTTTTGTTGCTATCAATCCATGTTGGCGAAGCTTTCAAAAATTCGTTGGTCCCAAAATTTTCATCATTTCATGTAAAGCCTTTATTTAAAAGGAAGAAAAATATTTGCAATCCCCCCCAGGCCAGTATTATGAGATACATGATAAAATCATCTCTTCTGAAAACTTGAGCTGATTTTCTAATATGACGACCAGAAATTAAATCGAACTCACGCAAATAAGTATTAACTGGTTTTATTGACCGAGGTTGAATAGATCTTGAAATAGTTGAACGTAAAGATCAGGTCGCTTATTTTAATTTTATCTCCATTTTACCTTTTTGATTTTGGTATTCTTTTGAAAGGATTCGGGAGTGTTGCGTAGAATGGATTTCTTGAGTTCTTCAATAAGAATCTCTTTGGTAAAATGTTTATGCACCACTAAACTAATTTCCCTAACCGGTTTAGGTTCAGAGAAATGTACGATATAGTTGGCATCCGATTTTTCCTCAAAAGAAAGTTCAGGAATCAAGGTGTATCCGTTGACCTCCTTAACCATTCTTTTTAGTGTTTCAATACTTCCACCTTCCATCACAATGTTTCGATGTTGC
>JBCCSU010000066.1:0-19522 GCA_039199635.1 Bacteroidota bacterium
TCATGATGATGGCGGACCGTTTGATAAAGAAAGACAGCGTGTTTTTGAAGCTGGCACTAAATTACTGCTCTCACCCGGCGCTTCTCAGGTTTATTATGGCGATGAGACTGCTCGCCCCTTAGTAGTTGAGGGAGCCAATGGTGATGCTAACCTTCGAAGTTTTATGAATTGGGAAGAGTTGTCATCAAATGAAACTCGCAACGGTTATACTGTCAATGATGTACGACAGCATTGGGCTAAACTTGGCAGATTCAGAAGAGAGCACGTAGCTGTAGGTGCCGGTGTCCACGAAAAAATAGCTGAAGAACCTTATACTTTCAAAAGAACATATTCCGGTAAAGGTTATGATGATAAAATAGTGGTAGCCCTGGATTATGAAGGTACCGAAGTTATAGTGTCTATAGCGGATGTTTTTGATAATGGTACGGTACTCAAAGAATACTACACCGGACAAAACGTTACTGTAGAAAACGGAAGTGTTTCTATTTCTAACGCAGGTTCAGTGATCTTATTGGGGAAATCTTAACTGCATCATTAAAATGGACTTACCTCTTTATCAGGTTGATGCGTTTACTAACGAGGTATTTAAAGGTAATCCAGCGGCCGTTTGTCCTTTAGAGTATTGGCCGTCCGATACCCTATTGCAAAACATAGCGGCAGAAAATAACTTGGCAGAAACGGCTTTTTTTGTTGAGGAAAACGGCAGCTATACATTGAGATGGTTTACACCCACTGTTGAAGTTGCGCTATGCGGACACGCCACCCTGGCTACTGCCCATGTTCTCTTCGAACATTTAAACTATCAAGAGAAGATAATACACTTTTCAACACGTGAAAGCGGGTCGCTTATCGTGACCAGATCGAACAATCTAATTCACATGGATTTCCCTATAGATAACATCACACCTGTTAAAGTACCCGAAGGCTTGCAGGAAGCCCTAGCCACTAATATAGAAATATGCTGTAAAGGAAAAACGGATTACCTTGTCGAATTATCGGATCAAGAAAAACTAGATAACCTAAACCCAGATTTTAGAAAGCTCATGGAAATAGATGCCCGTGGTATTATCATTACATCACCCGGCAATCATTATGATTTTGTATCTCGTTTTTTTGCTCCAGCCGTAGGGGTAGATGAAGATCCGGTTACCGGGTCAGCTCATACCACATTAGTGCCCTATTGGGTAGAAAAGCTAAATAAAAATAAATTAATAGCGCAACAGAGGTCTAAAAGATCCGGAGAAGTGTTATGTGAATTAAAGGACGAACGGGTTACTCTATCAGGGAATGCAAGAACCTATCTGGTTGGTAGAATAACCATTGAATAATAGACGAATAATGAGATATTCTAAGTTTTGTAAAGTAACATTCATATTTCTGATACCATTATTATCCATGGCCCAATTTACTAAGGAAGAAATCGTACAGGGTTACAAAGTCAATGGTGCAACAACCACCTTTATTTTTGATCCTACCATCTATGGTATTGGTGATCCAACTGATGTGGTAGTTACCGGATCATTTGCGGGCTGGAGCTCAAATATGAATGAAACTCAAAGGATACTGAAAAAGGGTAATGCAGGTTTATGGTCGTTAGAAATAGCTAACAAGGATTTCAATATTATATCTCCAGCTGCTGAGTTTAAGTTTAGAATAAATGAAGGCAAATGGCTTGATCCACCGCAAGGTGCAAATAATGTAAAAAGTGGAAATTTAGTATTCCTGATGGGCATAACCCCTCCGGGCATAAAAGCTGAGATACACGATACCCGAACGATATGGGCAGAAATAGAGGGCATAGATAGGCCCTTAAGCCCTAAAGAATATCAACTGACCAACGCCCAGGGTGAAATCATTGAAATAGAAGTAATCTTACCAAATACAGATACCAAAACATTAATAAAACCTAAAGGACAAATAGATATCAAAAGAGTCTATTACCTTGAAGTGCCTTCTTTTAACCTAAAAACCGTATGCTCCTATGATGGATGGTTTCGTCAGCTTTATTCTGATAAAGAGCTGGGAGCAAACATTAATGATGGAAAAACTACATTTCGCATCTTTTCACCTCGGGCTGAACTAATGAAGCTTTATTTATATCAAAAAGCAAAAGATGAAGAGGCTTTTCAGGTTGTAGAGATGAAGCAAGATGTGGACGGTGTTTGGGAAGCTTTCTTCGATCAAAACCTTAAAGGCGTGTATTATGACTTTACCGTGCACGGGCCGAATGATCCCGGCAACCATTTTTACGGCACTACTCCTGTTCATATCAGCGATCCATACGCCCGGGTCAGCGATGACACCTGGGGGAAATGTCGAGTATGGAATAAAACCACCCCTGCCACACCACTGAAAAATGGGATTCCAAAGATGGAAGAACTCATCGCCTATGAAGTGCATGTACAAGACTTTACGGATCGCTTACCTGTAGGGGATGACTTGAAAGGTACTATTCCAGCCATGACAGTTCCCGGTCTAAAAAATAAAAAAGGTCAAAAGATTGGATTTGATTATTTGGTGGATCTTGGTATAAATACAGTACATCTTATGCCCGTGCAAGAGTTTCTCCACTATAAAGATGAAGTATGGAAGCCTTCCTTCGAGAATGATCCTTACATGATAGAACAAGGCATTAGTGAGGAAAACTACCAATGGGGCTATCGTACTTCTCATTGCTTTGCCATAGAATCAAGATTTAGACAACGCGGAACAGAACCCGGGGCAGAAAGGAATCAATTTAGAGATTTAGTTCAAGCATTTCACGACAAAGACATTGCCGTTATTATCGATATAGTACCGAATCACACCGCAGAAAATATGGATGCCAAGGGCTATTTTTTCCATTTTAATGTGCTAGATAAAATCTACTACTACCGTACAAAAGACCTCGAGCATATTGGTGAATATGGAAATGAAGTAAAAACAGAAGACCGTCCGATGGTACAGCGTTGGTTAATCGATCAATGTAAGCAATTAATCGAAGAATTTGGAATTGATGGTTTTAGAATAGACCTAGCAGGTCAGATAGATGAACAAACGCTGATCGCATTAAAAGCCGCCTTAGGCGAAGATATTATTATTTATGGGGAGCCGTGGATAGGCAGTAATGATCCGGCCTATGAAGCCAACCCCGCCTGGGACTGGTATAAAGAAGATTCACCTATTACATTTTTTCAAGACGAAGGAAGAAATGCATTTAAAGGTCCTGTATTTGACATTAAGAGCAAGGAGCGAGACCGTGGATATGCAGGTGGACTGGGAGAATTGCGTGAAGAAGTTAAAAAAGGCTTAAGTAATACGTTTAAAGATGATAAAACCACCACCAGCGGCATCAGCTACCTTGATATTCATGATAACTGGGCATTGGCAGATCAGCTCTCAAATAACCCGGAATGGGATGGGCGCACTGGCGCAGATGAAGAGCGCATTAAGTTAGCTGCCGTTATGCTATACACTACCATGGGACCGATTGTAACTCATGGTGGAACAGAAATTATGCGCAGCAAAGCCCATGGTCCGCTTAGAGAAGTTGTTAAAGAGATGAATGACGGTGTCAAAGTTTACTTACACGGTAAAAGGGATACTTACAATATGCGTACGGCAAACCAGTTTGTTTGGGAGAATGTGGGTAAGACAAAAAAAGACGCTCCGCTTGACTATAAAGCCATGCACAGCTTTTGGAAAGGTCTAAATACATTCAGAAATAGCAGCTATGGCGAAGTATTCAAGCTTAGTGGTGCGACACGGAAGGATCATTATCAATGGATAGAACCAGAAAATGAGCACCTCTTAGGTTACATTGTCGATGGAAAAGTGATGGTGTTGATGAATGTATCTGATGAATCTTTATCATTTAATGACTTAAAAGTCCCCGAAGGTAGATGGAAACTGATCGGCAATAATGCCGGGATCAATGTAAATAGAGGTACAAAGGATAGTAGCTCGTTTAAAAAAATTAACAGCGAAACAAAAAACTTAACACTTGCGCCCACCTCTTTTAAATTATGGGTTAAATACTAGAAAATGACGGATTCATTAATGATAAATAGCTTGTAGCGGGGTTGAAAAAGCCTACTTATTGGTGTTGATTTATCAAACTCTCTAAAAAATCAACGGTCTTCACACCAGAATCTCGCCAAAGAATTTTACCGTTTTTGTATAGCATAAGTGTAGGCACGCCTTGAACTCTCAAATTAGCCGCCAGCGTCTGATTTCGGTCAATATCAATTTTAATGATAGAAGCCTTCTCACCTACCTTGGTTTTTAATTCCTTGATCATCGGTTCCATCATTTTGCACGGACCGCACCAAGTTGCGTGAAAATCTACCAAAACCGGTTTGTCTTTATTTATTAATTCGCTGAAAGAGGCCATAACGTCTTGATTTTAATGAGATAGATCAAACACTCTACCATCTCTATTCGAGCGACAGAATGTCAGAGCTTCTTTGATTTTGTTCGGCGCATCATAACTACGTCAAAGCCAAAATCATCTATTGAGTCATAGACTTCGAATTCATTTCTCTTATACCAGGGGACATTAGATAGTTTTGATGTTTCCAGGCAAATGGGAAGGCCTTGATCGTCAGCATATTTCAGTACTTCAGTAAGTAGCTCTGACCCCAAGCCAGTATTCTGATAAATTGGGTCTACCCCGATGAACCATAGATATAGATGTGGTTCCTTTACCCTTCTTTTCTTCAGCTTTGTTTCTCTATCAAAAATCTTCAGTAAGCGAGGAAACGTGATAGAAGATATAGCGAGGCGCAGGTCTAAAAATGGTGTAAATCTCTTTCTATCCGATCTTAGGATCAAAGCAACTGCCGTAGTATTACCATTGATATACACCACACCATACTTCTTACAGATTTGATAAGAATATTCAATAAGTTCTTTAATTCTTCTCTTCCTACCGGCACCTTGCTTGATAACGTAATTAACGCTGAGATTGTCATCAAAAGCCCTACTAAGGATGTTAATGATCTCTCTTTTAAAGGTATGGTCACTAATCTGGGGCATAATAAGAGATACTACGATATTTCTTCTGAGCAGAATCAGGCCGTTATTTTATGAATTCAACCCTAGTCTCCAGGAAACGCGAAGAACAAAGATATATCACGGAACATAATCAATTCATCCGGAAGTACGACCAGAATTATTCAATTGGATTTGATGGAGGTAAAATTGGAGTTCACAAAAGACCCAGAAACAAAAAAGCCCCAACCGGCGTTGAGGCTTGAATTTGTTATTAGTGAAATGATTATATGACAACTACCGAGTTTTCTTCATCAGAAACACCGTTACTCACATATTTATCTGCTTTCCAATCGTTTTCCCAAACTTCATTATCAATGAGATATCTAAATTGGTACTCACTCTCTGGATTTAAAGTAACTGACGTTCTATAGGAACCATCTTTCTGTTTCGTCATTTTAATGCCCTCTGTCCAGTTAGTGAAGTCACCATATACCTCCACCTTTTTCGCGCCTTTAACTGCGCTCTTTGGTAAACTTAATGTAACTTTTACATCAGGTTTTGTCTTGAAATATTGTTTTTTAATAGCCATGATTTCTAGATAAATTTTGAAATACAATGCAAAACAATTAAACTGTTTAATCAGGGAAAAGAAAAAGTTGAAAAAATTACGCATCCGTTTGCATAACCTGCTAAATTTCAATCGGTTGCGTTATGCTAAATGATTAATGAAGAAGTTACTCTATGCCATCATCGCTGTACCCGTTATTGGTGCAGCGGGATATTTTGCTGTGAACGAAAGGCTTCCATATGGAGAACAAGGCCCTGAAGCTGAGGAACTAGCAGACAAAGTACTTTCCGCCGTAAACATACAAGGCTGGGATTCAATTACCGCAGTTAAGTGGACTTTTCGCAATGATCATAAATTCATTTGGGATAAGCAACGGCACCTGGTTCAGGTAGAATGGCAAGAATATAAAGCTCAGCTTAACACAACAACTAAAAAAGGAAAAGCATGGTTATCCGGAAATAGAGTCCAAGACAAAGAGGCGGAGCTGGACTTAGTGCAGAAGGCGTGGGCATTATTTGCTAATGACTCATTTTGGTTTGCTGCGCCATTTAAAATAAGAGACCCGGGGACTGAAAGAAGGTTAGTGAAGTTAGGTAAGTCAAATGGACTTTTAGTGACCTACACTTCTGGTGGAGTTACTCCAGGAGACAGTTACTTATGGCTTTTAGATGAGGATGGACGTCCCAACGGTTGGAAAATGTGGGTAAATATTTTGCCAATAGGGGGTCTACAATTTAGTTGGGAAGGCTGGGAAACTTTCGACCACGACACACAAATATCGTTAAGGCACCTGGGGGTGGTGGATGTGAATATAAATGATCTGGAAACTGCTCTAAATATTGAGCAACTGTACGATGGAGAAGATCCCTTTACGGATTTTGAATATTACTGATCAGTAGTTAGGTACTTAGTAACACCAAAAAAGATACCTCCTAAAAAGACGACTTTTTTATTCAACCTACTGGCATCTTGCGTATTCTGAAGTCCCGAAATTTTAATATCGGACTGAGGATACAATACTTTAAACCAGCAGAAACCAGATAGTGATAATGTCACGGTTATACCTAGAACTAATAAAAAGTGTTGAAATCGATTAGTGTTCCTGCTCGTCATGATACTAAAGTTACCACTCTAGACTTAGACTGTTTTACCATTATTTTTGTTACAGTAATAAGGAAAAAGTTTTAGTCACCTACGTCACTAGGGGTCTCCACTTGCATTTGCGCCAGTTCTGCCACTTTTTTAAGAGTAACTGGCAACACAGAAATGCCATCGGCACTTTTCCATAAGCCATTAATCTCTCTGGCAAAATCATTTTCATCTGAAAGTAAACTGGCTTCCATGGAAGCTATGTATTTATTATCATCCGTGTAGATGAGAACACCTATACCAGATTTGTCCGTAGCCATGCGGCCACTGAACACAAATAATTCCCCACTTTGCTCAAGTATATAGGACCCTGAAACTTTCAACTGGGTCAGTTGAAGATTAAACTCTACTTTATCTGTTTTGCCTAAATAACCACTGTAATAAAACAGGCTATTCTTTGGGGATGCCTCATCAACCTGTGCTTGAGCTAATGAGAAACCACAAATCATAAACACTAGTAAAAAGTATTTATACTTGTCCATTGCGTTTAGGGTAATTAACGAAGTTAGTATTAATCTGTTTAAAACAAAATTCTAACTTCATGACAAACTAATTTCGGCGTTTGTGTAAGTATTTACACGTGATATACACAGATAGCGTAAGTAAAAGTTCAAATTAACAGGAAGTTTGGAAGAGGACTTCATAAATCTAGTAGAAAACAACCAGGGTCTGATACATAAAATATGTAGGCTATATGGTGATAATGAAGAAGACAGAAATGATCTTTTTCAAGAAATATTATTACAGCTCTGGAAAGCATACCCGGGCTACAGCGGCAAGGCAAAAATCAGTACTTGGATGTACAGAATAGCTCTATACACCGCTATGGGCGACCTCAAAAAAAGGAAAAGAAGAATTCAACACTTAAAAGTAAAAAATACTGAACTGAATAGTGCCGATCTGAATTTTGACCTCGAACATGTTCAGGCGGGTATATCTCTATTGAACGCTGGAGATAAAGCGTTACTAGCTTTATATATTGACGATAAGCCGTATCAGGAAATTGCTGAAATTATCGGTATTACAGAGAATAACGTTGGTGTTCGTCTAAATAGAATTAAAAAGAAACTACGTGAATCGCTAAAAGTGTAGCCATGGAATTAGAAGAAATTAAAGATTATATCCGGAAGGAACAGCCCAATTACAGTAGAGCGGAGATTCAGGATATTCTCAGAATAAGAACCAAAAGATCATTATCCAGAGTAAACTCAACTATGTTTTGGGACGCTGTATTTATGGGTTTAACAGTGGCTATGCTTGTAGGTGTAACCTTTATTATTGGACTGAAGGATAAATATATCATTAGCTTGGAGCTTATAGGATTGGCTCTCTGCTTATTCATCCACTACCGCATTAAATATAGACTTCTTAATAAGATCAATTTCGATATTGATTTACACAATGCCGCTCAAACAGCGATCAAGCGTCTGTCTAAGTTTATATCTATTTACCTATGGATTATACCCTCATCGGTTTCAGCAATTTATTTATATACTCAATTCAGACTATTTGAAGTAACATCATGGCAATGGGGCGAGACACTTTCCCGATTTTCGTTGGTCATACCTATAGCTGTTATAACCTTACTTATAACTCGTGGACTCATCCGAATAATGTATCAACGCCACCTAAAGGCGTTAAAGCATATAGTAAATGACTTGGCTTAAACCTGATTAATTAGGTGGTGCAAAAGTTTCAAGAAATTCAGGGTTTATAACCACGTAAATAAATCCACCTATTATACCAATAATTATTAAGAGCAAATAAGCCATCATCACAGCTAAAATACCCTTGATAAATCCTAAAAATTTGTTTTTAGCGTAAACTGATGTACATATCCAGGCATAATATAATACCACTATAGCGGATACCCAAAAATTAGGAAACCACCCGGTAATAGCATAAACAAACAAGAATACTATGGAAAAAATAAAGGGCCAGCCCAAACCATAGAATACCACCACGGTATGTTCTAAAAAATTCATTTTTGCCCTTCTAAAGAACAGCTTATTAGATAGGCTAAACAGTGGCACCATTAAAAAGGAGAAGATTCGAAAGTTAGAGGCGATGGTAGACATGATGTCTTCATTGAACTGCTGCTGTCTCGTACTCATTTCTTGTTCCCCCGTTACGCTCTCACCTGAAGCTTGCATAATTTCCTTCATATCGATATCTAGAAAAGAGGCCATCAGTAAATAAATGGTGAGCATTAAAAAATAAAAGCCTATCGGGCCAATATATATGACGCGGATACCGTCAATAATACTTTTAACCACCACCTCTGGCCTTACGGTGAGATCTTTGATAGTGCGGATATAGTTATTATCGAAACCAAAAAGGCGCCTTTGGAGATCTTCAAACATTGTACGCCAGGTAAGACGCTTAATACCGTATTTTTGTCCGCAATTATGGCAATATTTACCGATCACTGCCTGACCACAGTTAATGCAAGTCTTTGATTCTGACATATTTAAATAAAAAATGAAAACAAATATATTAACGCACTGTTCAAATCAAAAAATATAGTTTGAAAGTAATCATAATAGGTTCGGGAGTAGCAGGTTTAGCTACAGCCGCACGGCTGCAATCCAAAGGTTATCAAACCTCAATATTTGAAACAAACAGCTATCCCGGAGGAAAACTTACTGAAATAGAGGCAAATGGCTATCGATTTGATGCCGGCCCTTCACTTTTTACTATGCCTGATCTTCTAAGTGATGTTTTTAGGGCGGCAGACAGAGAGCTGAAAGACTATTTTGATTACGAGAAACTTGACGTGGCCTGTCATTACTTTTACGAAGATGGCACACAGTTAAAATCGTATACAGATAAGCACAAGTTTGGTCAGGAAATAGAAAAAGTGTTAGGTGTAAAACCTGAAACCGTGATCAACCATCTTAAGAGAAGCCAGCTCATTTATGAAGAGGCTGGTCAGATATTTCTGAACCATTCACTCCATAAAACGGCTACCTGGTTTTCTAAAGATGTTTTGAAGGCACTAGTGAAAATATACAAATACGATATTCTTCAAAGTATGGATAGCGCTAATAAGCAACGCCTGCCTCATGAAAAACTTGTACAATTATTTAATAGATATGCTACTTATAATGGCTCCAATCCCTACAAAGCTCCGGGGATCTTAAACTCCATTCCGCATCTTGAGCATAATATAGGTACGTTCTTTCCTAAAGGCGGTATGCACAGTATTACTAGAGCCCTGGTACAGCTTAATGAAGATCTTGGGGTCAAATTTCATTTTAATCACCCTGTAGAAGAGATTATTATTGAAAATAATAAAGCAGTAGGTATTAAAACGAAGACAGGCATTATTCAAGCTGATCGAGTGGTTTCTAACATGGATATCTATCACACTTACAATACACTTTTACCTCATAATAAAGCACCAAATCAAATTAAAACTCAAGAGCGCTCAAGTTCGGCCCTTATCTATTATTGGGGTATTAAAGACACTTTTAAAGAACTAGGTTTACACAATATCTTTTTCAGTGAAGACTACCCTACTGAATTTGATTACCTATTCAATAAAAAGGAACTCTATAACGACCCCACAGTTTACATAAATATTACCTCCAAACTCAATCCCGTTGATGCGCCCGAAGGAGCTGAAAACTGGTTCGTTATGGTGAATGCACCCTGCTATGAAAATCAAGACTGGGAGAAAATAAAAACCACGACCCGAAAGGCAATCATCGATAAGGTATCCCGAATGATCGGAAAGGATATTGAACCACTTATTGAAACCGAAGAAATATTGGAACCTAGAACTATTGAGAGTAAGACCTCATCCTATAAAGGGTCACTCTATGGCACGAGTTCTAACAGCAAATTAGCGGCCTTTTTACGACATCCTAACTTCAGCAGCAAAATTAAAGACCTTTACTTTTGCGGTGGCAGTGTACATCCGGGTGGTGGAATTCCTTTGTGCTTGTTATCCGGTAAGATTGTTGCCGATTTGAACTAGTTAATATCGAAAACCACTCCTGCATTAAGAACTAACTGTCCATTTCCTGGAGTTTGATATTTTATTTGACCGTTAAATCCTAGTCTATCCGCAAAAGGTATTATTACTCCCCCACCGAAATTCAAGCCCGCATCAGAATCAGTAATAGTCTCACCATCGGTGAATGTGGTCACGGTGGTTCCACCACCACCTACAGAGACTATACGCGGTGGCAATTCCACTTTACTTCTAACAATAGCAATACCAAATAACCCGTACAGCGTAACGGCATTAAATTCTTTATAATATCGTCCATCAAGATTAACGGCACTGAACTTAACTGAATTATCCGAGCCAATTTCTGATTTAAAGAAGTAGGTATAGCTGGGAGCCGCGCTTATTTGGTCAGTAACAAAATATTCCCCTCCTAAAGTAAAACCCAATTGTGCACTAGAAGATCCATCGTTATTAATACCTGCCTCGGTGCCCAAAGCAAAGCCACCAAATGCTCTAATTTTTCCTGCTACTTGAGATATAGCATTTACAGATATCGATATCAAGAAAATAATAAGTAGACAACGCATAAAGTATTGATCTTAAGCCAAATAAATATTGAGACTTAAAAATCTAAATGATTTCTCTCTTTTCCAAACTAGACTTTGACTAGTTCCAGAATAGTGATTTCTGGTGGCATTCCTATTCTTCCCGGATAACCAATGTAACCAAAACCGCGGTTCACATATAAGTGTTGATTACCTTCCTTATATAAACCTGCCCACTGTTTATAGGCATATTGCGAAGGACTCCATTTGAAGTTTCCTATTTCAACGCCAAATTGAAAACCATGGGTGTGGCCGGCTAGCATAAGGTCTATGTCATTATACTTAGGTCTAACCTGGGCGTCCCAGTGGCTAGGGTCATGTGATAGCAATATTTTGACCGGAGCTTCCTCAGAACCCTTATAGGCCTTATCCAGGTCGCCGTACTTAGCAAATCGACCTGCACCCCAATTTTCGTTCCCCAAAATGGCAATACGTTCGCCATCCACTTCCAAAAACCTATTCTCATTCATCAAAAGATCATATCCCATTAGTTTATGGGCCTCTTGCAGATCTCTAAAATTATTAAGTTTAGCTTCCGGGGATGACCAATTGCGATAATCGCCATAATCATGATTGCCGGTTACGGAATAAACTCCCAGTGGAGCTGCTACTTTTCCAAAAATATTAATATACTCTTTTACCTCACGACTCTCGTTATTTACCAAGTCTCCGGTAAAAAAAACTACATCCGGTTTCTCATTCATCAACATTTCCACCCCTCCTTTAACAGCAGTTCTGTTAAAAAAACTACCAGAGTGAATATCAGACAATTGAGCTAGCTTGATACCGTCAAATTGGTGTGGCAAGTTCGGCAATACAACCTTTTTTCTTCTTATTCGGTAGTCATGGGCGCCTGAAATAATGCCATAGCTCATAGATAATAAGGGTACCGTACTGGCTACTAAAGCAGTTTTGGCCAGGAATTCTGATCTTGGTATTGTTCTGCCAGAACCAGACGGCTCTGGATTTTGAAAGAAAGAAACGACCCACTTCCCAGCACGTGTAATATCCTCAATGAGTAAGAAGATGATTCCAAATACCTTCGAAAAATAATTGATAAATACTGCCGTCAACACCAGACTTCTTGTTTGTCCTTCAAACCAGTCCGGATTACCAAAATTGTAAAAAAGGATTAATAAAAAGGTAGCGATGGTTATTCCCCAATAGGCCCATTTTAGCCACTTTATGATATTCTGAGTACTGCCTTTTACCCATACTCCTACCGCCTGATAGAAATACCAATCGATAAAAAACAGTACTAACAGAAGTACCCCAATAACCATCACTTTATTCATTCTCCTTTTCTCAGGCCATGACCGGTTCTATGGTTCCGGAAGATCCGGAACTTTTAGAATTTCTTCTCGCATTTCTACGCGTCCAAATCCAATACTTAATTCGATAAACAATAGAGAAGAGCACTGGTACAATGATCAGTGTTAGAAAGGTAGCTACTATTAATCCGAAAATTACGGTCCAGGCTAAAGGCCCCCAAAAAATGACATTATCACCACCAATGTAGATTTTGGGATCAAAAT
Source organism: Bacteroidota bacterium (assembly GCA_039199635.1). GTDB lineage: Bacteria > Bacteroidota > Bacteroidia > Cytophagales > Cyclobacteriaceae > Fulvivirga. The sequence goes on from JBCCSU010000066.1 coordinate 12,790, forward strand.
TGGTAAACAGCGAAAAGAAATCAATGTTCAGACCAATAGCCAAAGGTATTAGCCCGAGTACGGTAGTTATGGCCGTGAGTAGTACAGGTCTTAAACGCGCCTTTCCTCCCTTTATCGTCAACTCTTTAACCTCCTCTTTCGATAGCATCTGATCTTCATCCAGGTCTAATTCCTTATGCCGCCGATCGATCAATAGCTGGATATAATCTAATAGTACCACTCCGTTATTTACCACAATTCCTGCTAAGGATATGATCCCCATCATCGTCATGAGAATAACAAATGGCCATCCTGTGATCATAATACCTCCAAAAACACCTATCAAGCTTAAGAATATGGCAAGCATTATGATAATAGGCTTAGAAATACCACCAAATTGAAACACTAATAACAGCATAATTAGACCAAGCCCAGAAAAGAAAGCACCTACCAGAAAAGCCATCTCCTTATTTTGTTCCTCAATCTGTCCGGTATAATCTATACTGATATCACCGGGCATCTCTTTAAAGGTTTCCATCTCTTTCTGGATTTGCGAAACTATCGCGCCAGCATCCGTAAATCCTGGTTGAAGCCCCGAATAAACGGTAACCACGCGTTTAGTATCTCTATGCTTTATGGCGCTGAAAGCCGAGGTATTTTTCTGCTGCGCCACAGCCGCCACAGGTACTTCCCTTATTTTACCTGTAGCTTGATCCTTAAAAATGATTTTTTGATTGAATAAAGCACTCTTATTATATCTTAGATCCTCATTAAATCGGATGTTGATATCATAATCTTCTCCATCTTTTTTGTAAACTCCGGCTTTTTCACCAAACAGCGACCGCCTCAATTGGCTTCCTACCTGACCTGCGGCTACGCCTAGTTCCCCCGCCTTCTTTCTGTCTACCTCTACCTGCATAGAAGGTTTACCTTTATTTACATCAATTTTGAGCTCTTCTATTCCTGCAATATTCTTGGAGTTAATATAGTTTCTCATCTTCTCTGCCGTAACGATCAACTCGTCATAATCATCGCCTTCTAACTCAATGTTCACAGGATAGCCTTGGGGTGGACCGGCCGCATCTTTCTCCACAGAAATGGCCACACCTGGATAAATACCTTTTAATTCATTCTGTATTTTCTCCCTTAACTTCTCAGAGTCTTTTCCTTTTCTGAATTTATATTCACGCATAGAAGTGGTGATCTTACCGCGATGAGGCATTTCTGCCGCCGATCCACCATCCGTAGTTGGATTTCCCGCACCTTCACCTACTTGCGAAACAGAGGATTCTACCAGAAAATTTTTACCTCCATCTTCCAGGTATTCACCATCATTTATAATGCTATAGATCTGATTTTCTATCTCTTTTGTGATCCGGTTAGTTTTCTCAATGGCCGTACCTTGAGGATACTCAATATAGACTATAATCTGATTAGGCGTATTATCGGGGAAAAACTCAATTTTCGTTCGCTTAGTAGCTACTGACCAGCCGAAAGCCATGAAGGCCCCAATCAACATTAAAAAGGTAAAACTAAAATACCAGTAAACGTTACCCTTTCTTAGTGCATGCTTGATCTGCTTTTCGTACAGATTTTCAACTCTGGATAAGAAATTTCTCTGGAATCTAGAAGCGAGACCTTTGATGACATACTTATAGATCCAGAATAAAAACGCTGTGAAAATCATTAGCGTGCCCAGTCCTCTCACGTCTCCTCCAAAGATCAAAATGAAAGTACCGAATCCTACCAGTATCAAGGTGAGTCTGATCAGCGCTTTACGGCTAAGCTCTTTCTCTCCTATCTCCATAAATTGAGAAACCAGCATCGAATTCATGAAAATGGCCACAAAGAGCGATGAACCCAGAACAACGGACAGAGTGATCGGGAAAAAGATCATAAATTCTCCCATTAACCCGGGCCACATTCCCAGAGGCACAAAAGCAGCTACAGTGGTGGCTGTAGATATAATGATTGGAAAGGCAATTTCAGCAATTCCCTGTTTCGCTGCCTGCTTTCGGGTTAAGCCTTCCTCTTCCATTAGGCGATAGACATTTTCTACCACCACAATGCCATTATCCACTAACATACCTAGCCCCATGATCAACCCGAATAATATCATGGTATTTAACGTATAGCCCAGTGTGGATAAGATCATGAAAGACATGAACATTGACATCGGTATAGCAAAACCAACAAATAATGCGTTCCTAAAACCAAGGAAAAACATGAGCACTGTAACTACGAGAATAATTCCAAAAATTATATTATTAACCAGGTCTTGCACCTGATTCAGCGTTCTGTTGGACGAATCATTGGAAACAGTTATATCCAGATCCCTTGGCAAGTAATCTGACTCTGCCGTAGCTATGATCTCCCGTATCTGCTCGGCGGCCCGAATCATATTTTTTCCAGAACGTTTTTTTACGTCTAGCATAACCACGCTGTGTCCAAATTCACGCGCGTAGGTAGTTTTGTCCTCTTCTGTAAACGTTACAGTGGCCAGATCTTTGAGATAAACCGGGGAGCCGTTTTCTGATTTTACTACGAAATTTTGAAGTTCCGTGGGCTCATCAATTTCACCCAGAACGCGTATGGTTCTACGCTGCCCGCTCGACTTTATATTTCCGGCAGACATAGTCATGTTTCCATTGGCAATAGCACTTAAAATATCATCAAAGCTCACCTTGGCAGCCATCATTTTATAGACATCCACGGCCACCTCTACTTCTTTATCTTGCGCTCCTCTAATATCGACGGCTTTAATTTGAGGTAGATCTTCTATTTTATCTTGCAGGTATTCCGCGTATTCCTTCAGTTTCTCTACGGTATAATCTCCCGAAATATTAATATTCATTATCGGGAATTCTTCAGATAACTTTAGGTCAAAAACGTTCGGCTCTACCTTAGCATTATTAAAAAGTGGCCAGTCTTCACCTGCTTTTTCACTGTCTACCTCATCTTTCACCTTTTGTTTAGCCGCTTCTACAGTCACATCCTCATCGAACTCAACAATAATGATCGAATAATCCTCTTGTGAGGTAGAAAGTATCTCTACAACATTACTCACGTTTTTGAGCTTATCTTCCAGCGGATCAGTGATCAATCGCTCAATATCTTCGGCCGTGTTTCCGGGAAATGGTGTGCTTATATAAATTTTGGTCTCTTTGATCTCAGGAAAGTCTTCTCTTGGCATAGCGAAGTACGAAGACAGACCAATGATCAGAAAGATACCGATCATCACATAAATCACCGAAGGGTTATTGATTGCCCAGGACGATAATCTGAATTCCTTATCAATAGTTTTTCCTTTCTTCTCCATCTGACTATTTACTTAATATTTTAATCTGCTGACCATCTTTAACGCTTCGCGCGCCTTCCTCAATGATCTGATCTCCGGCCTTTATTCCTTCCAAAACCTCCACATAATCTCCTTGGGTAAGCCCGGTAGAGATGATGTTCCTATGCGCCTCAGCGGTATTATCCGCTCCGATGTCAGATACCACATACGCATACTGCTCACCATTGGCATTTTCTGAGATTACGCTTTGAGGAATAAGTATAGCCGAATCACTTTTATAATCGTTGATTTCTACTTTCGCGGTCATATTAGGTTTAACCTGGCCGTTTAAGTTTTTAACAGGTATCTCCACTAGAAACGAACGGTTATTCGGATCGATGAAATTGCCTGCCTGTCTCACGGTAGATTCAATCGTTTTGTTCAAAACAGGAAAATGTACTTTAACCGCTCTACCTGTAGTGACGTTAGCTATGTAGCTTTCCGGCACGGAAACCTCGATGAACATATCAGATAAATTGATGATCCTAAAAATCTCAGAACCAGGCCCTCCCGGCGCTACTACCGTTCCCTGATCTTTAATCACATCATCAATAATCCCTGAAAAGGGAGCTTTAACCGAAAATTTGCTTAGTTGACTTTCAAACTGATTGACCGTATTTTCCTGTGCTTCATAACTAGCTTTAGCTTGTAAATACTGGATCTCTGTTCCAATTTTTTGATCCCAAAGCCGCTTTTGCCTTTCAAAAGTAGTTTTTGCCAAAGACAGCTGGGTCTTGAGTTGGGCCAGCTGGCTGCTCATTCCCCCATCATCAATAACGGCAAGTAGTTGTCCTTTTTTCACCTTCTGACCTTCTCTGACAAAGACTCGCTGTAGGGTACCTGCCATCTCAGGATATATTAACACGTTTTGGCGGGTAGTTACGTCACCTTGTAACTCTATGTAATGGGTAAAAGGCTCCTGCTTGGCCGTAAGCGTAGTCACTAGCGGCAGTTTTTTATTTTCATCATTTGCACTGATCACAGAATCCAAAAGCTGCATCTGTTCATCTAGCTTTTTCTGCTCCATAGAGATCTCACTCTTTTTAGCACGTACCGCTTCTAAATCTCCGGAGGCTATAATTTCATTGATTGAACCTTTCTCATTATTTCCACAACCTGCCAAGATCAAAATTGACAATGTGAATAGTGTAAATAGTTGTATTGTTTTCATTTTGGTTGATAGTGTATTATTAATTGTATAGCGTGCCATAAGCTTTCTGTAATTCCACTTTTGCTACCAGAGCGTCATAAAGTGAGTTGTAATAGTTTGTTTGTGCTTCCTTGTAATCTGCATCAGCATTAGTAACCTCAATGCTGGAGCCTACTCCTTCTTCATACTTGATTCTGGCTACATTAAACACTTCTTCCCCAAGCGTCATGTTTTCTTTTTGTGCCACTAGGTTGTCAAGAGCTCGCTTGTAACTGATTTTCGTTTGCATAATCTCCACGTCAATACTATTTTTCAGTTGCTCTTTGGTATTTATCATTTGTTCAGCTTGGATTCTTTTTTGCTGGATAATGTTACTTTTTCTAAATCCATCGAATATGGGAAGATTCATGCGCACCCCCACTACTCCGAGCCCGAACCAGTTATCATCAAAATTGAACATATCACTCGAAGATTGCGCACCCATTGAGGATCCTAGCGTACCATATAGGTTAATTTCCGGGTAATATTGTGAGTTTGTATTCTTGATGTCCAACTCTATTAACTCTTCATTAGTCATAAGCTGGGAAAATTCTATTCGCTTTTGATAGTCAAAGGTTTGCTCCTGATCGATATCTGCCTCTTCGAACATAATATCGTCAATCGTTTCTGCTATCTGAAGTTCCTCAGACTGGGGGTATCCCATTTGGAATTTTAATAAAGCTCTGCTGACATTGATGAGCTGATCGATATTATCTTTTTCCACTGTTACATTGTTTAACTGAACCTTAATTCTGTTAACATCAATTTTTTCGGCAAAACCCTGTTCATAAAGGCCTTGGGTATCCTTGAGTAGAGAATTGAGCCTATTGTAGTTTTTATGGATCAATTCAAGCTGTTCCTGGTTTACTAAGAGCGTGTAGTACGCCTTGCTTACCATTTCAACCACATCAATTTGTGATTTGATCTGATCTTTTCTACTTAACTCCGTGTAGGTGCGAGCCGCTTTAAGGCCTACAAAATAAGACCCGTTAAATATCATTTGCTCCAATGATATCACAGCACTACCGCTGTATTTAGTTCCGAACTGTGCTGGAAAGATCTCAGGTTCACCGAGATCTCTGGCCTCAAGTAATGATTCCTGAAATAAAACCCCGTACACAGAAGGTGAAATAAAATCAGGTAAAGGAGTAGTAGCTATCTGGTAATTATAGGCCAAATCCAGGGTACCGTTGATTTGAGGCAGACCATCGGCTATGGTCTGTCTTACTCTGGCGTCAGCACTTTGCCTATCTAAAACTGAATTTAAAAGATTTTGATTATGCTTTAAAGCATAGCTTATACATTCGTCTAATGTAAATGAACCGGTTTCTTGACCAAATGTGGGCATCCACATGAGTAACAAACCGATTAACGTTAGGTGAAGCCTAGTTTTCATGTTGTTCTATAGTATTGGTTTTGGTTTCTTGATCTAAATATTCTTTGAGCAATAATCTTCCTTTATCGTTCACCAAGCCGTGAATAAAATGGTCTAAGAAGAAGAGCTGCACATCTCTGAAATTAAATTTATTGGTAGGAAAAACCCGATCATCAAAAGCCATCTGCACTTGTTCTACCCTAAATATGGCCATAATCTCCGGGTTGATCTCTTTCCTGAAGAGCCCTTGCTCAACCCCTCTTTTTAGCGCGGAGGCTATAGCGCCTTTGATGTAATTATCTTTAAAATCCAGCCATACATTCCAGGCACTTGGATGGTATTTTTGTAAATCAAATAATAAAGATGGATTAAGATCACTCATATTCTTGCGCATACATTTCGTAACCCCAGTCATTTCATGGATCGCGTCCTTCGCATTATCAACAATTTCCTGATATTCCGCTTTTTCTTCCTCCATGTGAAGCTGCATACCTACGGTAACCAACTCATCCTTATCCTTAAAATACTGATAAAGTGTTTTCTTAGACATGGAGAGATTCCGCGCAATATCATCCATAGATACGCTGCGCACCCCATACCTGTGAAAAAGAGAACTGGCCCCTTCTACTATCTTATTTCGTACTTCCATTCAGTTCGTTTATTCATTTGGGAAACTTAGGAAACTTTAATAACATTAATAGTTTCCGTGGTATCAACGTACACTTTTCATTTAGGTTTCCAGAAAGCACCCTTTTTTTAAAAAAATATTTAAACCCATTTCTTTAATGCCGGACAGAAGGCGAATAAGGTGATTGTTTGTAAAGGTTTTGAGGGTGGCGTGTATCCTCAAAAA
>JBCCSU010000067.1:0-19416 GCA_039199635.1 Bacteroidota bacterium
AATTATTCTTCAGAAGATTTTAAGCTGAGTAACTCCAAGTTTATGGTAAATGGCTTTTATGATTTTCAAGATACCCCCAAAATAGATCTGAAAGTGTCTGGGAAAAATACAGACATACAAACCCTCCTTTCACTGCTTTCAGCCAAAAACAGAGCGCGCTTTGAAAAGTATAGAAGTGACGGAGAGGTTTATTTTGATCTCGCTTTAAAGGGAGAAATCTCCACAAAGAAAGCTCCTGCCATCAATATTGATTTCGGATTAAAAAAATGCAAGCTTATCTATCCGGATAATGATGTGGCTATCACCGGAGCTTCAGCTAAAGGCAACTTCAGCAGCAGTGATCTTTCTAAGCCTTCCACTTATGCATTAAAACTCCGGGAGACGGAGGGTATGCTTGAAAATCGTCCGTTTCTGGCTAATCTAAATTATACAAATTTTGAAAATCCTTATTTAAAGCTAGACCTTGAAGGAGACTTTGACATCAAATCCGTTTTCAATTTTTATGAGTTAAAAGAGCTGAAGCAGGCTAAAGGGGACTTGCTTATTAATATGACCTTTGAAGGACGGTTGAATGATCTTAAATCCAAATTTGGAGCCGGCAGTTTTAAAACATCCGGTGATATTTTAATGAAAGATATCTCTCTTTCTCTCAACACGCTGCGGCTACCTCTATCAGGATTAAAGGGAAATCTATTGTTCAACAATAGCGATATAGCCCTCTCTGAAGTTCAGGGATATTTAGGAAGCAGTCATTTCAAGCTCAACGGCTTTTTCAAGAACATACTGGCCTACGTTTTTTTTGAGAATGAACCGGTAGGTATTGAATCACAGCTTGAGTCAGATTTTATAAATATGGACGAACTACTAAGCAGCAACGGAGAGGCCTCCGAAGAATCGGAATATATATTTCAGTTATCACCACAGCTGCGTCTAAAATTCAATTGTAACGTAAAGCAACTCCAATTCAGAAGGCTAAGAGCGCATAGGATTATTGGCAACTTAAAAATCAAAGATAAACTGGCATTAACTGATAGACTGTCTTTTAATACTATGGGGGGTAAAATAGACCTGGCCGGTTTGGTAGATGCGCGCAATCAGAAAGATATAAAAGTAAACACTTCCTTTTCTTTAAATAATTTGAACATCGACAGCATTTTTTACGTCTTCGAAAACTTCAATCAAGACTTTTTAGAAGATCGGCATCTGAAGGGAAAAGTGAGAGCACAGGTAAACGCTTCTATGGACTTTAACCAAAACCTGGATCTTTTCCCCAAAACACTTACTTCTACCATATCTACCACCATACAAGGTGGCCAGCTGAACCGTTTTGAGCCCTTGCAGCGGCTTGATAAGTATTTGGATGAAGACGGATTAAGTAAATTAGAATTTTCAGAATTGAAAAATGACATCTTCGTAGAAAACAAAACCATTTATTTACCCGAGATGATGGTAGGATCAAATGTTACGGATATACGCATCAGTGGTACACACACTTTTGACCAGAAAATCAATTATAGGATAGTAGCGCCTTTGAGAAGTAAAAGGAAGATAGATAAAGACGAAGCCTTTGGAGCAATCGAAGAAAGTGGGTCAGGTAAGAGCAGGCTCTACCTTAAAATAATCGGAAGCACGTCTGACTACCGGGTGGTTTATGATAAGGAAAGTGTGAAAAAGAAAATTGTGAGTGATCTGAAAAAAGAGGTTAACGAGTTAAAAAAAGCCTTTAAAAATAAGGGATTAAAAAAGGAGCAAACGGTAGAGCTAGAGGAAGACGATTATTTTGACTGGGACGATGACGGTAAGTTATAATTAATGGATAAGGCACGCTTCAAAGATCTATTTGACCAGTACTATGAGCCGATCAGGAACTTCCTATACTATAAGCTCGGAGATATAGATCAGGCGGAAGATATAGCCCAGGAAGTTTTCATTAAAGCCTGGAACAAGAAAGCCGAAATAAATCTCTCCACAGTCAAAAGCCTGCTGTATACGATAGCCAATAACTTAGCCATAAATCATTTTCAGAGCGCTAAAAACAAATATGAATTTCACCTTGAAGATCAAGAAAAACCTTCTTCCGAAACTCCTGAATATCAGATGGAAGAAAAAGAGTTTGCCCAAAGGTTAAACCACTTGTTTAGTGAGCTGCCCGAAAATCAAAGGGTGGTATTTTTAATGAACCGTATTGACGACATGACATATGGTCAAATAGCAGAACAACTTGGAGTGGGAGTAAAAGCCGTTGAAAAGCGGATGCATGAAGCGTTAAAATTTTTAAGAGAACATATCAAACAAAAAATATGAACAAGGATACGTTCATACAGGACTGGATGGAGGGAAAAATTACTCCGGAGCAGTTAGAAGAGCTTAAAAGTAACCCCGAGTATGAGGGTAGCATCAGAGAACTAAACCAAATTCTTAAGGCCTCATCGCAGCTAACTCCTCCTAAAAAGAAAGATAAGCAGCAGGCCTGGGCAGAGCTATCAGACAGAATAACAGAGGGCCAATCCGAAAAGGCCGCCAAAGTGATCAAGCTTAACCGGTTTATCAAGCTTGCTGTGGCAGTTACGGTTATCCTGCTGCTAACGGTTTACTTGCTATTGCCTTCTACTACCACTTTTACTACGTTACCAGGGGAACAACTTACCTACACTCTTCCTAACGGTACCAAAGTCACCCTCAATGCCGCGAGTTCTATTTCATTCAGTGCGTCTCAATGGGATACAGAGAGGAAGGTAGATCTTACTGGAGAGGCTTACTTTGACGTAACCAATGGAAAACCTTTCACCGTGGCAACCCGTGCCGGAAACATAGAAGTTCTTGGTACTCGTTTTAACGCTTATCATCGGTCAGGCACCTTAAGAGTATCCTGTTTCGAAGGAAAAGTAAGCGTTTCATCTAAGTCCAATAACACTGTACTCCGTAAAGGTCAAATGTCAGAAATTAAGAATAACGTGTTAGAAGACCCTAAAGAGTTTGATGTAGAAAAAGCGGCAGCTTGGCGTACAGGAGAGTTTTATTATGAGAATACACCTTTAACCGAAGTAGTTTACGAACTGGAAAGGCAATTCAACGTAGAAATAAACATCAACTTGAACAGCAAAAGACATTACACCGGATACTTTAGCAATAAAGACTTAGATGAAGCGCTTAAACTGGTGCTTTTACCCATGTCTTTAAAATATGAAAAAGCCGGGTCTACGATAGAGGTTAAATGACCTACTTCAGACTCATACTATTACTTTTCCTTATTGCAGGTACCCCATGGATTCATGCTCAGTCCCTGGATGAAACAATGGTGAACGAGGTATATGAAAACGCTAAGTTACCTGCAGTTTTAAAACAATTCAGAAAAGACTATAAAGTCAAAATTGCTTATGACGACCAACTTGTTTCCGGTATATCCATAAATCTGGTTATTGAAAAGGCAACTGTTACCGAAGCATTAAAACAAATATTGACAAGCGCTAACTTGGATTATCTATGGGTTAATGATAAGATAGTCATCGTACCAAAAACCCAAAGTATCGGATCTTCAGAGGAGTCTAAAAAAACAAATTTGACAATAAATGGAACAGTAAAAGATGCCGTTACCGGAGAAACTCTCCCTAATGCGCTCATTCAAATTGATGGCACTACGGTAGGCACCGCCTCTAACGTTGATGGATTTTTTACCTTGGTAAAGGTACCATCAGATACCGCCACTTTGGCAATTAGCTATCTCGGCTACATGCCAAAGCGAATAAAGCTTTCTCCCGACTTGAGTCTGAAGAATTTATCTATCACCATGCAAACTGATGTTCAGGTCTTGGAGGATATTACAATATATGACTCCTACAACCAAAGCATGGAAGTCACCAATACCGTAAGTAAAGTATCTTTCAACCCCCGGTCAATGACTTCCCTCCCCTCTTTGGGTGAATTGGATCTTTTTAAAACCATACAGCTCATGCCTGGCATCAGCGGTGAGAATGAATCTTCCGCTAACTTGATCATACGCGGCAGTTTACCAAGTCAAAACCTTGTACTGCTGGATGGATTTACCATCTACCACCTCGACCATTTTTTTGGCCTATTTAGTGCCCTTAATCCGGATGTTGTCAAGGACGTACAAGTATATAAAGGAGGTTTTGAGTCTAAGTACGGAGGCCGTGTGGGTGGAGTGGTTGATATTGTGGGAAAGACAGGAAACACGAATGAACCTACGCTTAATCTAGGGTTAAACTTAATAAGTACACGAGCCACACTGGAAGCGCCGATAGGGAAAAAAATCAATACACTTATCTCGTTTAGAAGGGCTTTTACGGATGTTATTCAAAGTGGACTTTACACCAAACTCTTCAAAATAGCGCGTAGAAATGATGAGCAGATTGCTCGCCCCATAGAAAATGAAAGGTTAGATGAAATACAGCCAGACTTTTTCTTTACTGACTTTAACAGCAAGTTCAGCTACCGTCCTACGAATAAAGACATTATTTCTTTAAGTATTTACGCTGGTTTGGATAACCTATCGGGAAATACCACCACTCGTGTGGAAGATAATGCAGCCAATGCCTTCTTCGAAGAAACACTCAATGAAACCACCGAGTGGGGAAACAACGGCATAAGCTTAAAATGGGGCAGGCAGTGGAGTAGCACCTATTATTCAAACCTAAGACTATCAGTCGGCAACTTCTTTAAAGACTATGGTTTCAGGTACAATTCAGAATTAAATATAGCTGATTCCGTCACTATGTTTAACGCCAACTTTAGTCAGAAAAATGAGATCAATGATGTGAATCTCAGTTTTGATAATGAGATCATTATTAATGATAAGGTGAGATTAGAAGGAGGTTTGTCATTCGTTAGTCACGACATTAGTTACAAAACATTTGTAAGCGATAGCCTGGCCAATAATGACAATGCTCAAGGTGATATTGCTAGTCTGTATGCTACACTTAAAGCCGATGTAACTCCTCAGCTTTCCGCCTCCCTTGGCTTCAGGTTAAATCATCATGAAACCAATGAAGAATCTTACAATGAGCCTCGAATTGGCTTAAACTATAAGATCTCAGAATCGCTAAACCTGAAAGCAGCTGTCGGTAAATATCATCAATTTGTTAATCAAATTGTATATGATGACCCTTACCAGGGTAACCAAAACTTCTGGGTGTTTTCCAATGTGGACGGAGCGCCTATTGTAGAGTCAAATCACTACATAGCAGGTTTTACCTACCAATTAGGAGGGTTTCTCATTGATATTGAGGGATATATCAAAAATTTGAACGGTCTGACCGAATTCAACCTAGTGCCTTTTTTCAACTCTGAAGAGTTAGATGATCTCGGATTTCTGGTGAATGGCAACGGCCGTATGAAAGGCATTGATTTTTTGGTGCAAAAAGAAGTAGGAAAATACAAGGGTTGGGTAGCCTATTCATTAGGCCGTTCAGAACAGTCTTTTGATCAGGTAAACGATGGCGCATATTATCCCTCATTGCAGGATCGCAGGCATGAGCTAAAATTTATAAATATGTTTAACACTGGCAAATGGCATTTTTCATCCTCCTGGATCTACGGTAGCGGCCGGCCTTATGCAGAATTTGAAGTAAACTACTTAACCGATGAGTCCAATGTAGTTACTGATTTTGCCGTAGTCAAAACTAATCGCAACCAATTACGCTTACCAAACTACCACCGGCTTGACCTTTCAGTATCTTACGATATCGTTTGGGGCAACAGTACCGGCCAAATGGGCCTTTCTGTTTTCAACGTCTATGGAAGAAAGAACATAAAGACGAGAAGGCTAAATGTGGCTGAATTACAGGCTTCTTTAGGGACCACAAATCAACCTGAACTTACCTACCGCGATCTTGTACTCATAGACTTTACCCCTTCTCTATTTATAAATTTCACTTTTTAGCAGACTGATATTCGGCATATTATCTTAAAAATGATCTTTTTTTCTCGATTGAGGTAGGGTATCTATTGTCTGTCCTGTATAACTCCTTGAATGGCGATGGGCGACCCGATAAATCATACAGAAGATCAGAGAATACTAGAAGTATCAGCTAGGCTCAAACTTAGAGGCACCACTCCCTTAAGCCAAGTTTGGCCTCAGGTGGCCTCAAAGCTAGACCCTGAAGGTAAGATACTAAAAATGAATAATTGGCTTAAAGTGGCCGCAAGCATTGCGCTACTCAGCGTATTCACCTATACCGTTTACCAATCGCAAACCGTAGAAGTACACACAGCACGAGGAAGGCAGCAGGAGATAACTCTGCCAGATGGATCTACTGTAATGCTTAATGCGCAGAGCAAGATAAGCTATAATTCTATCTATTGGTGGTTTGAAAGAAGGTTAGCATTTCAGGGAGAAGGTTTTTTTAAGGTAAAGAAAGGAAGTACATTTTCCGTTTACAGCTCATCCGGAACTACCCAAGTTTTAGGGACCAGCTTTAATATTTACGCTCGTAAAAAAGAGTACAAGGTAAGCTGCACCACGGGAAAAGTTAAGGTAGAGTTAGCGAATAATCAATCGCAAACTTTAACCCCTGGTTTGGAAGTGACCAGCCTTCAAGAAGGTTTAACCCCAGTAGCTTTTGAAAAAAATAAAACACTTGCGTGGCAGCGTGGAGAGTTTTATTTCGAATCTAACACGTTGAGTGAAGTATTTGAGACTATTGAGTTACAATATAATGTCAATATTGATGATCAAAATGTAGATACTACAAGAAGCTATACGGGCTTTTTTACCAATCAGGATATTGACGAAGCACTCAGAGTAGTATGCCTACCTATGGGTTTGAGTTTTAGACTCATTGATACCGAAAACATCAAAATTTTTAAAAAAGAAAATATTTAATCAAAATGAATATAACTATGAAAACTAAATTCAAAAACAGTCTGCCAGTAGTGGCTTTGTTAGCGCTAGTATTCTTTTCATGTGAACCAGAAGAAACTGTAGCTCCTGAGCAAAATAACGATATAGTGGCACAAACAGCCCAACAAGTATTGCTTCAAGAAGGCCTCAATTCACTAACGGATATTGGAGGCCTCTACGGTAACTTCGAAGACTTTGGGTTTAATAAATTATCCGACTTAGGGCGGTCCAAAGGGAAGTCTACCAATGGCCGGTCAAAAGACGATGATACTTGTGCCTTGGTAACCGTAAAAGAAAATGCGGACGGAAGTTATTCGATTATTTTAGACTTTGGGGATGAAGGATGTGTAGATAATGAGACCCTCATCAAGGGAATTATTACAGTAACAGGGTACGAAACTGATTCCTCGGGAACGTTAAAAGTAGAATTTAACAACTTTTCAGAAGAGCCCACGGATGGTTCTGAAGATGACGAACCATTCGTAATTAACGGCACCTATGAGGGAACATTTGCCTGGAATCCTGAGAATGACTATAACTATCTGGAGGCGTACGCCATGGATGTTAAGCTAGATTATGGAAATGGCCTGATCGAAAATGTGGTAGCTAATGGAAAAGCACTTGGCAACGATGAGGAATACATAGTACGGGAACATAGCGTCAACGGCACGAATAACGCTGGTGACCAATACCTTTCCAACGTAGTTGAAACTTTAGTTTTTAACCTCACCTGTGAATCAGAAATATTCACCCAAGGCATTCAAACATTTAGTTTCAATGAGGAAGCGGCCACTGTAGATTATGGAGATGGTACCTGTGATAATATCTTAACTATTTCAGCCCCGGGCATTACCATTATCATTGACCTGGATGAGTACGAAGGAGCTTAGGCAGTTTACAAACTGATAGAGTGGTCTCCCATGGGTATTATTCCAAAAGAGTGAAGAGTCGTAATGGTTAACGTTTCATCTTTTTTCAATAAAAGATCCTTCGCTCGGTCAGGAACAATACTTAAGAGACCACTCTTATCTTATTTCTTGATAAACCCTTCGAAGTTGTTATGATCTTTCTGAAAGAGCTCTTCTTCAGAAAGCGATTTGAAATATTCGTAAGTGATTTTTAATCCTTCACTTCGAGGTACCTTGGGTTGCCAACCTAATAGATCACGTGCTTTATCAATATTAGGTTGTCGTTGCATGGGATCATCTTTTGGTAACGGCTTGTACACCACTTTTTGATCCGTACCGGTAAGCTTTATGATCTCATCGGCAAACTCCTTGATTGTGATTTCATCTGGGTTACCAATGTTCACGGGATTGGCGTAATCACTAAAAAGTAGCTGATAAATACCTTCTATCAAATCGTCAACATAGCAAAATGACCGCGTCTGACTCCCATCTCCAAAAACCGTCAAATCCTCACCGCGAAGGGCTTGCCCTATAAAAGCAGGAAGTACACGGCCATCATTTAGGCGCATTCGCGGACCATAGGTATTGAAAATTCGAACTATACGAGTCTCCAAACCGTGATAAGTATGATACGCCATTGTCATAGCTTCCTGAAAGCGCTTTGCCTCATCATATACACCCCTGGGGCCTACACAATTTACGTTTCCATAGTACTCTTCCGTTTGTGGATGGACGTTAGGATCACCATAAACTTCAGAAGTGGAAGCGATTAACATTCTAGCCCCTTTAGCCTTAGCCAAGCCCAAGAGGTTATGCGTGCCCAAAGATCCTACTTTAAGAGTTTGGATAGGGATCTTTAAATAATCAATCGGGCTGGCAGGTGAAGCAAAATGAAGAATGTAGTCAAGCTTTCCGGATACGTGAACGAAATTGGAAACATCGTGCTCATAAAACTCAAAGTCCTTAAGCTTGAATAGATGTTCTACATTTTTTAGAGAACCTGTAATTAGGTTATCCATGCCCAGTACCCGAAAGCCTTCTTTGATAAAGCGATCACATAAGTGAGAGCCAAGAAATCCTGCGGCACCAGTAATAAGAACTGTTTTCTTATCCATTGATAGTAGCTCTGCCTATACTGAAATAGGTGAATCCTTGACGGTCCATATCATCCAAAGAATATAAATTACGACCATCAAAAATTACAGGATTTGAGAGCCCCTTTTTTATCCGATCAAAGTCGGGCGTTCTGAATACAGGCCATTCAGTAGCTATAAATAAGGCATCAGCACCATCGGTAGCTTCGTAGGCATCATGGCAAAACGTAACCTTATCGCCAATCAATTTCTTTACGTTATCCATAGCTTCAGGGTCATAACACTTTACCGTGGCTCCCGCTTTCGTTAATTCCTCAATATTATAGAGAGCAGGTGCTTCTCTGATATCATCAGTGTAAGGCTTAAAGGCCAAGCCCCAAAGTGCGATAGTTTTTCCTGCCAGGTCACCGTTAAAGTAAGCCTGAATACGAGGGATCATTTTCGTTTTCTGGTCTTCATTTACATCCATTACAGACTTTAGGATCCTGAAATCGTAGTCCACTTCATTAGCAGACTTAGCTAACGCCTGTACATCTTTAGGGAAGCAGCTTCCTCCGTAACCTATACCGGCAAATAGAAACCTTTTCCCAATTCTACTATCCGTGCCTACGCCTTTTCTTACCGCATCAACATCCGCCCCCAACAGTTCACACATATTGGCAATCTCATTCATAAAAGTGATCTTGGTGGCAAGAAATGAATTAGCAGCATATTTCGTTAGCTCCGCTGACTTTTCATCCATAAAAATGATTGGATTACCCTGTCTCACTAAAGGCGCATAGAGTGAATTCATCATCTGCTTGGCTTTCTCTGATTCAGTGCCTATAACCACTCGATCCGGCTTCATAAAATCCTCAAGCGCAACACCCTCTCTTAAAAACTCCGGATTAGAAACCACGTCAAACTCTACGTTAGCATTAGCCGCTATTTTAGAATGTACTTTTTCAGCGGTTCCCACAGGCACTGTACTTTTATCCACTATTACAGTGTAGTCTTCTAGAAGCGGGCCCAGATCTTCGGCTACTTTTAAAATATATTTTAGGTCAGCAGATCCATCTTCACCCGGAGGTGTAGGTAGCGCTAAAAAGATTATTTTGGCTCCCTTAATACCCTCTTCCAGAGAAGTAGTAAAATGGAGCCGGTCCTGCTCTATATTTCGTTCAAAAATAACTTCCAGCCCGGGTTCATAAATGGTAACCTTACCGTTTTGAAGGCTCTTTACTTTTTCTTCATCAATGTCAATACAAGTGACATTATTACCTGTTTCTGCAAAACATGTTCCGGTTACAAGTCCAACGTAACCGGTGCCTACGACTGCTATTTTCATAAGAGATTAAATTCTTAGTTGCTTAAATCGCGCCAAAAATAAAATAAAATAATATAGAATTCAGCCCTTATTTATTAAATCAAATTTTACCCAAACGAATGTTAGTTTGGTTGATTGTCCATATCTTTGCCGAAAACGTTTGCAAGAAAATATGGAAGCAGTATTGGAAGAAAACAAAACCTCATTCGGGTTTGAGGAGAATGAAAATCAGGTAATGATAGCGCAAATGATTCGCGACTTTGCCGACCGTGAAATCAAGCCTAACATGATGGAATGGGATGAGACACAAGAGTTCCCAATACAGGTGTTCAAAAAATTAGGCGAGCTAGGTCTCATGGGTGTTTTGGTGCCTCAAGAATATGGTGGTTCCGGGTTTGGATATCATGAATACGTAACGGCCATAGAAGAATTATCTAAAGTAGATGGTTCAATAGGTTTAAGTATGGCTGCTCATAACTCACTTTGTACCGGACATATCTTACAGTTTGGAAACGATGCACAGAAATTGAAATACCTCCCCAAACTTGCCACTGCTGAATGGATAGGTGCCTGGGGCCTTACAGAGCCCAATACCGGATCTGATGCCGGAAATATGAAAACCGTAGCGGTGGAAGATGGTGATTTTTATGTTCTCAATGGTGCCAAGAATTTCATAACCCATGGTATTTCAGGGGATGTGGCGGTGGTAATCGCCAGAACGGGTGATGTTGGAGATAGTCATGGCATGACGGCCTTCATTGTGGAGCGTGGTACCCCGGGGTTTTCAGGAGGTCGAAAAGAGAATAAGCTGGGAATGAGATGCTCTGAAACGGCAGAAATGATCTTTGAAGACTGTAGAGTACCCAAAGAAAATATACTCGGTAACGTAGGAGATGGCTTTATTCAATCTTTAAAAATATTAGATGGTGGCCGTATATCTATCGCGGCTCTCGGCCTTGGCATTGCAACCGGTGCTTATGAAGCCTCTGTGCAATACGCTCAAGAGCGGGAACAATTTAACAAGCCTATTTCCAAATTTCAGGCTATCTCATTTAAATTGGCAGATATGGCCACCAAAATAGAAGCCGGAAAACTGTTGACGCACCAGGCTGCTTACCTTAAAAATAACGGCAAGAGTGTAAATAAAGAATCTGCTATGGCTAAATATTACACTTCAGAGATAGCGGTGGAAACTGCCAATGAAGCGGTGCAAATATTCGGAGGATACGGCTTCACTAAAGATTATCCTGTGGAAAAGTACTATCGTGATGCGAAACTGTGTACCATAGGCGAAGGTACTTCAGAGATCCAAAAGCTGGTCATCTCCCGTGCTATCTTAAAATAAGGTAATATTTATTATTCTTTTGAATTTTAGCTGGAGTATTCTAAATTTGCACTCCATTTGAAAGAATTGAGTAATGATTGTAATAAACGTTAAGGAAAACGAATCCATAGATAAGGCACTAAAAAGATTCAAGAAGAAATTCGAGAAAACCGGAGTTTTGAGAGAATTAAGATCTCGCACCGCTTTTGAAAAGCCTTCTGTTTCTAGAAGAGCCGAAGTGATTCGCGCCAAGTATCGTCAGTCAAAATACGCAGAAGAAAACTATTAGACTTCCCTATAGTTTCCTGTCAAAATCATTAAATTAGTATTGATCGTAAGTAGTCGGTCAATACTTTTTTTATGCAGGAAACTTTCCTAAAATATCTCAGATTTGAAAAACGGTATAGCCCACATACCTTAACCTCATATGAGAACGATCTAAATCAATTCAAAGCATTTCTTGAGGAAGAGTTTGAAACATCACAATTACCTTCTGCCTCACATGCTATGGTAAGAAGCTGGATGGTCTCTTTGGTTGACCAGGGCCTCGATGCAAAAAGCGTTAATCGTAAAGCGGCTTGTTTACGCACATTTTATAAATTTCTGATTAAACGAGAAATTATTAGTCAGGACCCGATGCAAAAGGTGAGAGCTTTAAAAACCTCTAAAAAGCTTCCACAGTTTCTAAACGAGTCGGACATTAATAGGCTATTGGATAATGCTGAATTTGACAACAGTTTTATTGGCTGGCGTGATAAGTTAGTTCTGGAACTGCTTTACGGTACGGGGACCCGGCTTTCAGAAATTATTAATCTTAAGATATCGGACGTAGATCGACAAAACCACACACTTAAAGTACTTGGAAAAAGGAATAAAGAACGTATAATTCCTTTTTCGAAAAGCATGGGTCAGGTAATAGATCACTACCTCGGGCAAAAGAAAAAGCATGTAGTAGAAAATGATGGTAACTTTCTCATCGTTACAGAAGAGGGGAACCAATGCTATCCTATGCTAATCTATAGAACTGTCAGGAAGTACTTGAATCAGTTCACAACCATAGAGAAGCGCAGCCCACATGTGCTCAGGCACACGTTTGCTACGCATCTTTTAAATAAAGGGGCTGAGTTAAACGCTGTAAAGGACTTATTAGGTCATACCAGTTTGGCAGCTACACAGGTTTACACCCATAATTCAATGGATAAGCTCAAAGCTGTCTTTGATCAGGCTCACCCCAAAGCTTAATATTTTTATCACTCGTTAAACTTTAAAATTATGAAGTTACAAATGCACTCCATTCACTTTGACGCTGATCAGAAGTTATTAGACTTTATTCAAAAAAAAGTAGATAAGTTGGAGACTTTTTATGATAGAATGGTGGATGGGGAGGTTTTTCTCCGCTTAAATAATGATAACATTGAGAATAAAACAGTAGAAATTAAGCTGAATATTCCGGGCGATCAATTGTTCGCTAAAGAGCAGGCAGAGTCTTTTGAAAAGGCCACTGATCTTGCTACGGATGCTTTACGTCGGCAAATTAAAAAGTTCAAAGTGAAGCACGCTACACATTAAGTGATTTTAACCAAAAAGAAAGGGGCCAGAAGGCCCCTTTCTTATTTTACAGTG
Organism: Bacteroidota bacterium; assembly: GCA_039199635.1. Lineage (GTDB taxonomy): Bacteria > Bacteroidota > Bacteroidia > Cytophagales > Cyclobacteriaceae > Fulvivirga. The sequence continues at coordinate 13,115 of JBCCSU010000067.1, forward strand.
TTTTTTAGCCTTGATTAAAGGTTGAAAGCTGATTTAACTTCATTTACAAAGTCCAGCTTTTCCCATGGAAATAATTCCACTTCTAACTCTTTGCTCGTTCCATCAGCCGAAACAAATCGTTTTTTTACTACTTCATTTTTTCTTCCCATGTGTCCGTAAGCAGCTGCTTCAGAGTAGATGGGGTTTCTGAGCTTTAAACGCTGCTCAATACTGTACGGCCTCATATCGAAAATCTCTGTTACCTTATCGGCTATTTCGCCATCGGTCAAGTTCACTTTCGATTTCCCATAAGTATTAACAAAGATGCCCATAGGCTCAACTACACCTATAGCGTAGGACACCTGGATCAATACCTCATCTGTCACCCCTGCAGCCACAAGGTTTTTGGCAATATGCCGTGTGGCATAAGCCGCCGAGCGATCAACTTTCGAAGGGTCTTTCCCTGAAAAAGCACCTCCCCCATGTGCGCCTTTTCCACCGTATGTGTCGACAATTATTTTTCTTCCTGTAAGCCCGGTATCTCCATGAGGCCCGCCAATGACAAACTTTCCGGTAGGGTTAATGTGGTATTTGATATCATCATTAAATAAGGCCTGAAGCTCAGGCTTGAGCTGACTTACTACCCTAGGAATAAGGATGTTTACGATATCTTCCTTAATCTTTTGAAGCATTGCATCCTCTGAATCAAAATCATCATGCTGAGTCGAAACTACTATAGCATCGATACGCTGAGGCTCATCATGGTCAGAATATTCGATGGTCACCTGTGCCTTGGCATCAGGGCGTAAATACGTTATGTCCTGATGCTCTCTTCTTAAGCTAGCTAACTCTATGAGGATCTTGTGAGAAAGATCTAAAGCCAGAGGCATGTAGTTTTCTGTCTCATTAGTGGCGTACCCAAACATCATACCTTGATCACCCGCACCTTGCTCTTCAGGATTTGAACGGTCTACTCCTTGATTGATATCCGGTGATTGCTCATGAATAGCTGAAATCACACCACAAGAGTTACCATCAAACATGTACTCTCCCTTTGTGTAACCAATAGTATTAATAACATCACGGGCAATCTTCTGTACATCAAGATAGGCATCGGATTTAACCTCCCCACTTAGTACGGTGAGACCCGTAGTAACCAGCGTTTCGCACGCTACCTTAGAGTTTTGGTCAAAAGCTAAAAAGTTATCGATTAACGCATCTGAAATTTGATCTGCAACTTTGTCAGGATGACCTTCTGATACAGATTCTGAAGTGAATAAATAAGGCATAAGTATTTGTTTCTGTCGTAATTAGAGCGTGCAAAGGTATAGTTATTGACAGATATTATCGAAAGTTCATGAAAGAAAAAGCGCAGTGCTATGCTGGGGTCTGTAAAATGAAAATAGTAGGGATTTTATGGAGCTTTATGTTTTCTTCTTTCCACTTACGAATAGGCATGGTTCTCACGAATTCTTCTCGCCCGGTCAGGTCTCGTGCTACGCAGAGTAAGGTTTCTCCTTGGGCAATCTGAAGAAGATTTTTAAAGAGCTGTTGGTTACGGTATGGTGCTTCTATAAAAATATGTGCGAAGCCCTTATGGCTTGAAGAACGCTCCAAATCCTGTATCACGGGGCGTAACTCCGTTGTTTTAATCGGAAGGTAGCCATGAAAAGAAAACTTTTGTCCATTTAATCCTGAGGCCATTAGAGCTAAAAGAATAGAGGAGGGCCCTACGAGTGGTACTACCTGGACTTTATGTTTATGCGCAAAACTAACGGCTTTGGCTCCTGGGTCCGCCACTCCAGGACACCCCGATTCTGAAAGCACGCCTATGCATTTACCTTGAAGCAACGGCTGCATTAATTGATATACTTCTGTGTCAGAAGTGTTTTTATTGAGTTCCCTAAACTCAAGCTCCTCAATGGTGATATCAAGCTTCAAACTGCTGACATATCTACGGGCAGTTCTCAGATTTTCTACCAGAAAAGAATCTAGTTTCTTAATTGTGGATCTTACCTGTTCTGGTATCGTGCTGTTGGCCTCGTCTGCTATTACAACAGGTATTAAATAAAGTACACCTTTATCCATCTACTTAACAAAAGTGGTCATCTCGTTTCTGTAGCGGGATGGACTCTTGCCTGTAAACGCTTTGAACAGTTTGTTAAAATGAGAGAAATTATTGAACCCACATTCAAAAGAAATATCTGTGATATTATCCGGGCGTTCAGACAGTAATTTAGAGGCATGAACCAGTCTGTATTCATTTACGAATTGCGTAAATGTTTTGCCTGACAGTTTCTTAAAATACCTGCAAAACGCAGGTTCCGTCATGCTCACTACATCTGCTATCTCATCCAGGGCTATCTGCCGCTGAAAATTTTCTCTCACAAAATCATACACCTTATTAATGCGTTGACTATCACGTGGTTCTATTTCCATGGCGTACCCATCTACGTTGAGCAAAGTGTACTCATTAGAATTAGCCAGGTCTTTCAGAATACTCAAAATCTTGAGCAACCGATCAAACGGATCTCTTTGAGGGAGCTTTTCTATCTTTCCGCCGATCTTTCGCTTTGTTTTACCAGTAAAAGCAATGCCTTGTTTAGAACGTTCAAGTAATTTTTTTATGGATCGCATTTCCGGAACGTCAAAGAAATTTGGTCCAAGGAAATCTTCCTTCATTTGAACTATGGTTTCTGACTTATTTCGCGTTAACCTATCCGTGAAACCATAATGCGGTAGATTTGACCCAATCAGTAGCAGATCTCCATTCTTATAATACGATAATTGATTACCGATATGACGCTTACCAGATCCACCGTTCACGTAAATTAATTCCAGCTCCGGATGTATGTGCCAGTAAGGTTTTTTGTCTCGGCAAGGATCTGCATACTGTCTTACTTTTATTGAATGACCGAAACCCGGGTCAATCTTCTCGAATATAGGGGCACCTTTTAATCTTACATTGGTCGCTTTCTCTTTCGTCTTGATCATCATCTATTTCACTTGAGCTTAAGCAAAATTAACCTAAATATGTTCTTAATTACCAACATATCAATATTAAATTAATATTAAGGTTAATATAGTGTATAAATATGAGAATTGCGAAGTAGTAAACTAAGCCTTGCTGCTGCTAGTTTTGCCTTATAATATTAAAATTAAATTCTACAGTAATGAAAAAAATCATTCGTACCGGAGTAGTAGTAGCTATTATGTTGATGGGAGTATCAACATTCGCTACAGGGTCAGAGCCTTTCGTAAAGGTAAGTGCGGCAGGTAATAAAGAATTTACATTATTTATTAATGAAGTAAATGCGCCTGCTGTAGTTGTGTCTCTGAAAGACATTAATGGCAATACATTATATAAAGAAGTATTGTTAAGTAACGAAAAGTACTCCAAGCTATTTGACTTAGGGATATTACCTATAGGTGCGTATAGCCTTGAGGTAGAAGGAGAAACCAGCGTGAAAATATGGGCCGTTGATTTGACCGAAAAAGGTGTATCTGTTGACTTAGATACCAACAACGAATTTTTTAAACCCCAATTTGTAGTTAAAGATCAGATTTGTGGAATATCATTCTATAACAAACAAGATGATGATCTAAAAATCAGCTTTTACAATGCCAGCAAGCAGCCTATATTCTCAGAAAAGCTCAAAAAAGAGATTGTAATGATGCGGCAGTATGATTTATCAAATTTTGATAAAGGTACATATACCGTGGTAGCTAAAACGGCCCAAAGATCATTCAATCAAGTGATTGAAGTAAACTAAATCTAATTTAACCTAAATTGAAAGCCCTGGCGATTCCGTCAGGGCTTTTTTGATGCTGGCATAATTATGCTGGAATGCATTAGAAAAATAGTGTATAATAGCAGTACACTAATGCCAATCCAATGAAGAAAGTAATAATCTCTTTGATCTGTTTTCTGAGTATAATGACTGCTCCGGCACAACAACTTAGCTCACCCAACACACGCTTTACTCTTACCTTTGAGGTAGTAGAGGGGACACCCATGTATACCCTTTCCCTAGAGGGAAAAGCTGTCATTAACCGAAGTAAACTTGGGCTGGAATTAAAAGATATGGAATCTTTTTTATCAGGTTTTGAAGTTGAAAATGTTGAAAAGAACTCCTTTGATGAAACTTGGAAACCGGTTTGGGGAGAAACTAAAGAAATACGAAATCACTACAATGAGATGGCAATCCGTTTGGCTCAACCGGCTACGGATCGGTTCATGATCATTAGGTTTAGGCTTTTTGACGATGGCTTAGGTTTTAGATATGAATTTCCTGAGCAACGAAACTTAAACTATTTCGTGGTGAAACAGGAGCGCACCCAGTTCGCGATGACCGCTGACCATACGGCTTACTGGATAGCAGGTGATTTTGACACTCAGGAATACGATTATACGACTTCCAAATTATCACAGATCAGCAGTCTGCATGAAGGCGCTGTAAGCCCCAATGCTTCGCAAATGCCGTTCTCCAAAAGCGCTGTTCAAACCGCGCTCACGATGAAAACGCAAGAAGGTTTGTATATTAATTTACACGAGGCAGCATTAGTGGACTACTCTTGTATGCATTTGGAACTGGATGAGAAAAATATGGTTTTCGAATCACGCCTAACCCCAGATGCTGTGGGTAATATGGCCTATATGCAGGCCCCCACCAAAACGCCATGGCGTACCGTGATCGCCAGTAAAGATGCCGGAGATATCTTGCTGTCAAATATTACACTCAACCTGAACGAACCCTGTGCCTATGAGGATGTCTCCTGGATCAAGCCTGTAAAATATATTGGCGTTTGGTGGGAAATGATCACAGGTAAAAGCTCTTGGGCTTATACCGACCTCCCCAGTGTGAAACTCGGAGAAACCGACTATTCTAAAACTACACCTAATGGCAAGCATGCAGCTAATACGGAACATGTGAAAAAACACATCGATTTTGCCGCAGAACATGGCTTCGATCAGGTACTGGTAGAAGGCTGGAACCAGGGTTGGGAAGACTGGTTTGGCAAATCGAAAGACTATGTTTTTGACTTCTTAACCCCTTACCCGGATTTTGATGTGGACGAGCTTCGAGAATATGGTAAAAGCAAAGGGGTTCGACTAATGATGCACCACGAAACCTCCGGTTCCATCCGTAACTACGAGCGACATATGGACAAAGCCTACCAGTTTATGGTGGACAACAATTACAACTCGGTGAAGAGTGGATATGTCGGTAACATTATTCCCCGCGGAGAACATCACTATGGTCAATGGGCTATAGATCATTATCTCTATGCCATAAAAAAAGCAGCCGAGTATAAAGTAATGGTCAATGCGCATGAAGCGGTTCGGCCTACAGGACTAAGAAGAACTTATCCAAACTTAATAGGCAATGAATCTGCCCGAGGCACTGAGTTTCAGGCTTTTGGAGGTAGTAAGCCTGATCATACCACCATACTTCCCTTTACTCGTTTGATCGGAGGGCCGATGGACTATACCCCGGGGATCTTTGAAATGGACGTGAGCAAGTATAATCCGGAAAATAACTCGCATGTTAACTCAACACTAGCCCAGCAATTGGCGCTTTATGTGACCATGTACAGCCCACTGCAAATGGCCGCTGATCTGCCGGAAACCTACAACAAGTTTTTAGATGCTTTTCAGTTTATTAAAGACGTAGCCATTGACTGGGATGATACGAAGGTATTAGAAGCAGAACCAGGAGATTTTATCACATACGCCAGGAAGGAAAAAGGAAGTGAAAATTGGTTTGTGGGTCGCACTAACGATGAAACGGCCAGAACTTCTAAGGTCAGTTTTAGTTTCCTGCCGGAGGGCAAACGTTATGTAGCCACTATCTACAGCGACAAGAAAGATGCTCACTACAAAACCAATCCTCAAGCTTACGAGATTAAGAAATATGTAGTTACAAGCAAGTCCAAGCTCTCGCAGTTCTGTGCTCCTGGTGGCGGTTATGCGATTAGTTTGTTTGAGGTGAAAGATAAGAGTGAGATGAAGGGATTGAAAAGACTGTGATATTAAGTTTGTTAATAAAAACTACTATTAACAATCTACAGATGGAAGAAGATGAATTTGTAAGAATTGTGGGGAAATAGTTGAAGGTCAGTTTTGCAGCCACTGCGGCCAAAGCATAAAGGTTAGTGAGATAAACTTCACTAATTTTTTAGAGACTGTAAACTAAACTCTGTCTAAAGAGATTTTAAAACGAATAACTTTAGAGAGTTTATGACACAAGAAGAATTAGATCAACTACAAAGTAAGGCCCTGGAGCAATTCAAATCAGGGCAACCCTTATTTGGGAAAGAGG
>JBCCSU010000068.1:0-19299 GCA_039199635.1 Bacteroidota bacterium
CTACCTGGTTCCAAGGTAGTAGTAAACAATTGAAGAAGTTTTTAGAGGAGGCTGCCTACAAATATGATGTAGGTATCAATGATCTTGTCTATAAACCCGGCCGATCACTCATTGAATTTCTAGACGCTAGATTAATTACCGGAGTATTTAAACTTCACGTATTTAAATCAATATCCTCTTATATCAGAAAGTACTTTAAACATCCTAAACTAATTCAATTACTAGAGTTCCCTGTGCTGTTTTTAGGAGCTATGCCGAGCAAGACACCGGCTCTTTACAGTTTGATGAATTATGCGGATATAGCATTAGGCACCTGGTATCCTAAAGGAGGTATGAATGAAATTGTACAAGGCATGTACACTTTGGCCCTTGAACTGGGAGTTGAATTCAAATTTAATTCTCCAGTACAAGAGATCAATATGAATGCCACTAAAGCTAAAGGTTTGGTGGTTAATGGGGAAATGCAAGCCTTTGATTTTATAGTTGGTGGGGCAGATTATCATCACGTAGAGCAGAAACTGCTCCCTGAAAAGTTTAGAAAATACGATGAATCCTACTGGGATAAAAGAGATATGGCACCCGGAAGTCTGATTTTTTATCTAGGTGTCAATAAGAAACTAGATCATCTTCTTCATCATAATCTCTTCTTTGATGAATCGTTTGAGGTTCATGCACAAGAAATCTACGAAAATCCAAAGTGGCCGTCTAAACCTTTATTTTACACGTGCTGTACCACTAAAACAGACCCAAGTGGTGCACCCGAGGGGATGGAAAATGTTTTTGTATTAATACCTACAGCGCCTGATCTCAAGGATGACGACAGCACGAGAGAAAAATACTATGATATAGTTATGGACAGAATGGAGCGTTTGACAGGTCAAAAGATCAAAGATCATGTGGTTTATAAACGTAGTTATGCGCATAACGATTTTATCGGTGATTATAATGCTTATAAAGGCAACGCTTATGGCCTAGCAAACACTTTAAGACAAACTGCGTTATTAAAGCCATCCATGCAAAACAAGAAAGTTAAAAACCTTTTTTATACTGGACAGCTTACTGTTCCGGGGCCGGGTGTACCACCATCACTCATTTCAGGACAGGTAGTGGCCAATGAAATTATGAAACTAAATCAATGAAAGAACTCTTCGACAAAGTCTCGTTAAAATGTAGTCAATTAGCTACTACCAGTTATAGCACCTCTTTCTCCCTTGGGATTAAATGTTTGTCAAAGGAGTTAAGAAATCCTATTTGTGCTATTTATGGCTTTGTCCGTTTCGCCGATGAGATCGTAGATACGTTTCATGATTATAACAAAGCAGACCTTCTTAAGAGATTCACCAACGATACTTATCAGGCTATTGAAGAGGGCATTAGCCTCAATCCAATATTAAATAGTTTTCAATATGTAGTCAACGCATATAATATTGATCATGAACTGATCGACCAATTTCTTTACAGCATGGAAATGGACCTTTCCGATCAGCAATACGATCAGGAAAAGTTTGAAACCTATATTTTAGGATCTGCAGAGGTAGTAGGCCTCATGTGCTTAAAGGTTTTTTGTAAAGGAGATCAAAAGCAATATGATGAGCTCAAACCCTACGCGATGAAGTTAGGGTCAGCTTTCCAGAAAATTAATTTTCTTCGGGATTTAGAAGCTGATTATGTGGATATGGGTCGAACGTATTTCCCAGGTTTGGAAATGTCTGAATTTAATGCAGAAAATAAAAGTACCATAGAAGAAGACATCGAGAAAGACTTTCAAATGGGCTTTGAAGGAATTAAAAGGTTACCCCAGAGCGCGAAATTTGGTGTTTATTTGGCGTATCGATATTATTACAACCTGTTTAAAAAAATCAGAAGAACCCCACCGGCCCACGTGCTTACAGAGCGCATTCGTATTCCGAACCAGCGGAAATTTTCTATACTCTGTTATTCCTACGTTAAACATAGATTGAATCTCATTTAGTCATGGAGCAAGTGGTACTTGTAGACGATAAAGATGAGGTGTTAGGCACCATGGAAAAGCTGGAGGCTCATGAGAAAGGTATGCTTCATAGAGCTTTCTCCGTGATGGTTTTCAACTCTAAAGGAGAACTTATGCTTCAAAAAAGGGCGGCACATAAATACCACTCCGGTGGACTCTGGACAAACACTTGCTGTAGTCACCCGAGACCTAATGAATCTACTGAAATAGCCGCAAGAAGAAGACTCCTGGAAGAAATGGGTATAGATGCAAGTCCTGAATTTAAATATAAATTCATCTACCGGGCGGAACTAGATAGAAATCTCATTGAGTATGAGTATGATCATGTATTTACCGCAGTTTTTGACGGGGCTCCGGAACTAAACACTGACGAGGCCGAAGATTGGAGGTTCGTTCCCATATCAAAACTTAGGCAGGATATCGCCGAAAACCCATCCAATTACACAGAGTGGTTTAAGATCATTATGGATAAATACGCACAGATCTAATACCGATCTATCAACTTAAACGTTTTTTGATCTTTTAGTATCTGCTTCATTATTTTTCGAATTCCCTGAAAAGAGAGTATTCTACATTACTAATTCTAAGTGCAAGAAAGACTTGCACATCGAACCGCTTTTGTTCATAAGGATATTTCAAACTATTTGAACACCTATTTAAAAACAACAACCCTTATCTGTAATAAATAGCCAGGTCTTGATACTATTATGCACAAATACAAAAAGTGCATGCTTCATTTAACAAACTACTCCAAGAGCTATTTAAATCAAACTGTTTTATCCATCGACAACTTAGCAATAAGAGAAGGATTACATTTAATACAAGGAGCTAACGGTTCAGGGAAAACCACATTGTTTCAATCGATCTCCGGTATCATAAATTTTCATGGTGAGTGTATACTCAATGGAATAAACCTGAATAAGCAACCCGTTGAGTACAGAAGATTAATAAATTATTGTGAAGCTGAGCCGCAATTTCCAGGGTTTTTAACCGGTAAGGAATTATTAAGGTTTGTTCATAACACTAAACAAACGCCAAAATCCGATTTTGATGGAATCGTCGAGCTCTTTGGACTTCAAAAATTCTGGAACCAACCTATAGCCACCTATTCATCAGGAATGCTCAAAAAAACATCCCTGGCCACGGCATTTGCAGGGATTCCAAAGGCTATTCTACTTGATGAGCCTTTTACTACCATTGATTTAGCCGGAAAGAATTTTCTATGTGATATGATCAAGGAATATCAATCTCGGGGCTGTCTGTTTCTAATATCAGCACACCAGCAAACCGACACTATTCCACTCAGTTTTGACAGCATCTTAGTTTTGGAAAATAACACTCTAAAGCGGTAGCCATGGATATAGTCTCAAAGTGTATAGCTAAGCGATTCTATTTTGAAAATGCAGGGTTATTTTTATTCCTGTTTTTCATTCTTTTTGGCTTTCTAAGAGGTGAAGAGCATATGGCAATTGCCAAGGCCATTTCAAAAAATAATGAATTATTGATTGCAACCATGATCTTGTGGTCGCTCTACACGGCCTCGGGTTTGCGATTTATTTTAAACAAGCTAAACCGTGTCGATTATCGATTTATTTGGCATCTTCCTTTATTGTCTACCAGTAAGGCGTGTTATTCATTAATCCAAAACCAGGTACTCATGAATTTACCAGTCATCCTTCATGCGTTCTTGGTTTTGAATTTTAGTGTACTCAATTCGGAGCATTCAGCTTATTTTATCCTCATTTATCTTTTGTTAGCACATATTACTCCCACTTACATAATTTACAAAAGGTTATGTAGCCCTAATCAAATGCAAGAGCCGCTCCGCTTGCTTGGCCTACCTGTATTCAAGCGTCTCAAAAAACTATTTTGGAGTTGGCCATTGATCTTTTCGCTCAAAGAACGGCCGGCACTCTGGCTCATAAGTAAACCATTAGGAGTAATGGTTTTACAAGCATTCTTCTGGATTGATCAATCTCAGGACTATCCCTTAACCTGGCTTACTCTTGGCGTGTTGACCTCATTCGGTATCAATATTCCGTTATTAGCCCACCTTTCGGAATTTCACAAACGTTTCAAAATCCTCCTTCATAACCTTCCGGTATCGCCTAATACTCATTTAATGCGTACCGCACTCAAAATACTTACCCTTATAAGTGCGGAAAGTTTAATTATCATTTTCACTTGGCCAACTAAACACTCATTCCTAGACCTGTCCTCCGTTATACTCTTTTGTTTTGCTTTAAACCTAACAGCTTACAGTATCAAGGTAGCACTCAACTATGAACAGGATCGTTTTTTCAAGCATTGCTTTTGGGCTTTCATTACGCTGTTTATAGCCGTACTTGGTGGAATTCCCCCGATTTTACTGGGTCTTATAGGCATACTACTGTCCATATTCCTATTCAATACCTATTATAAGCTTATGATTCGTTAAACGAATTTCAACTGAATATAGCAGTTACAGGGCTATCATTAAAGATATTATAAACGGTTTCCTTGAGTACTATCTGAAAGACTTGTCGGGGTGGTGCACCTTCGCTACCTTTATTTCATATGGCAAGCTTAGTATAATGAATAATGAAAAGTAAAATGCATAATAGTCCTTACATCTTCCTTATTTTCATTTTCGCTTTAGTCAAAGTTGATAGCGTATCTGCTCAAAAAACATATACAAACCCGATAATTCCTTCTGACTATTCTGATCCTGATGTAATTCGTGTTGGGAACGATTATTACATGACATCCTCAAGTTTCAATATGGTACCTGGCTTACCTATTTTGCATTCCAAAGATTTGGTGAACTGGACAACCATTGGACATGGTATTCAAAAAGTACCTGATGCTTTTTACACCTACTCGAATAGAAACAAAGATGAATTGGACTATGATCTCCCAAGACCCGGCAAAGGAGTTTGGGCACCATGTATTCGCTACCATGAAGGTTATTTTTGGATTTTCTGGGCAGATCCGGATGCCGGAGTGTACATGGTAAAGGCTAAAAAAGCTGAGGGACCTTGGAGTGAGCCTCATTTAGTGAAAAAAGTACAAGGTTGGATAGATACTTCTCCGTTATGGGATAAAGAAACAGGGCGTGCTTGGTTAGCCCATGCCTATGCTGCTTCACGGTTAGGTTTTAATTCCAAGATAGCGGTGGCAGAGATGAATTGGGAAGGAACAGAACTATTCTCCGAGGATAAAATTGTTTTTGATGCGAATGACAGGGAAAAATTTCCTGCTGACAGAACGCACAGGGTTATAGAAGGATGCAAGTTCATGAAGCGTAATGGCTATTACTACATTCTAAGTCCTGCTGGAGGAGTACCAATGGGATGGCAAACCGCTTTAAGGTCAAAGTATCCTGATAGATCCTATGAAATTAAAGTGGTATGCGAGAAAGGAAATACAAATATTAACGGTCCTCACCAGGGTGGTCTTGTAGATACTCCTAATGGAGAATGGTGGTTTGCACATTTTCAATCGGTTAATGTGCTTGGGCGTATTGTTTTATTGCAACCTGTAAAATGGGAAAATGACTGGCCAATGATCGGAATTGATCGTGATGGGAATGGAATAGGTAATCCTGTAATGGAATATACGATGCCTAATACCGGAAAGAATGGAGAGCTTTTTTCCATACAAAGATCTGATGAATTTAGTGGGGGTAGTTTAGGTTTACAATGGCAATGGCCTTCCAATTTAGGTTCGGAATATTGTACGCAACAAAAAGGTGAGCTGTTAATAAAATCGTATGCTAGCAGTGAACTATCGATTCATGATGCGCCTAATACAATTACACAAATGTTTCCGGACTTCAAATTTACGGCAACTGCTAAGGTTAAAGTTGTGGGTAGTGGACATAGTGTTACTCGAGGAGGATTATCTGTAATGGGCAAAACCTGTTTTGATATCGGCATTGAAAATAGTAATGGTAATCTGTCATTATCCGTACGACATGGTAATGAAAGAGATACAGCCGTTGTAATAGACGGTAATGAATTGTTTTTGAAATTGGAAGCAAACGGTTATCATCCGCTACCTTTACAATTCGAAGGAGAAGAAAACAGGGGACAAGTGTATTGCCAGTTTTCATATTCGTATGACGGAAATTCTTTCCATCCTTTAGGGAGAAAATTTAAAGCGACTGCCGGAGTCTGGATTGGTGCTCGTGTGGGGTTATATTGTGTATCTAAAGAACAGGACCAATCTTATTTACTGGTAGATAATTTTTCCGTTAATACTAAACCGAATTAGATTAGATGGCAATAATTCGGTCTGGCCGACAGTAATTAGTCAGACAGCCATTCTATCTAGCTTCCTAATTATAAGCCGAGGTAATATTTTCAGTATAACCCTATTACCAGCCGATAATTCGTTAAACGAATGTCAACTGAACATAGCAGTTACAGGGCTGTTATTAAGGATATAAATGCAAAGCTATGTTCTCACTATTCAAATCCGACCCAATAAAAAAATTAAAAAAGCAAAGATCCCAGTTGCTTGAAGAAGCTATGAAGATCCAGCGTTCAGGTGACTTGAAATTATACGCCACCAAAATGGAAGCTATCGAAAAACTAGAAAAAGAAATAGCTGACTTACAGGCGAATGGCTAAAGATACTGTTAACGTATTCTGGTTTCGCAGAGACTTACGTGTAGATGATAATCAAGGGTTTTACAATGCACTAAGCGGTGATTTTCCGGTATTACCTATCTTCATTTTTGACCGGAGTATTCTTGATAAGCTTGAAGAAAAGGAAGATGCCAGACTAAATTTCATTCATACAGAGCTTACTAAAATTGATACAAGCCTGAAAGAGAAAGGTTCAGGGCTTGTTACTTTCTATGGCTATCCAAATGAGATCTGGAATAAGATCATTGATGAATACGATGTAAATGCTGTCTACGTCAATAAGGACTATGAGCCGTATGCCATAGAAAGAGACCAAGAGATCAAAGAACTGTGTGAAAGCAAAGAAATTAAATTCCTCAGTTTCAAAGATCACGTGATTTTTGAGCCTGATGAAATTTTAAAAGATGATGGTACACCTTATAAAGTATTTACTCCTTTTAGCAAAAAGTGGCGTGAACAGCTTACAGAAAAGCACTTCGAGTCAGTCCCCTCAGCACTTTATTTTAGCAACTTTTACCAATTTAAGAATGAAGGGATTATCCCGTTGGAAGAGATGGGTTTTGAGCCAAGCAACATAGAAATTCCGTCTTCTACCGTAACTGATAAAACCATAGAACAATACGGTGATTTGCGGAATTTTCCTGCCAAGGAGGGTACATCCAGAATAGGTGTTCATTTACGGTTTGGAACTATTAGCATTCGGCAGCTTGCGCAGCAATCAAAAGATCAAAGCTTCTCTTACTTGAACGAGCTAATCTGGCGCGAGTTTTATCAAATGATCCTTTGGCATTTTCCGCACGTGGTAGATCAAAATTTTAATAGGAAATATGATGCCGTAGAATGGCGTACCGATGAAGAAGAATTTGAAAGGTGGTGCCAAGGCAAAACCGGTTACCCTATAGTAGATGCCGGTATGCGCGAATTAAATACTACCGGATATATGCACAATAGGGTAAGAATGATTGTGGCTAGTTTCCTTACCAAACATCTTTTTCACGACTGGCGGTTAGGCGAAGCATATTTTGCTAAAAAACTATTGGACTTCGAACTTGCCTCTAATAATGGGGGCTGGCAGTGGGCCGCAGGAACAGGTACCGATGCTCAGCCTTACTTTCGAATTTTTAATCCTGAGTCACAGACAAAAAAGTTTGATCCGGATCTAAAATATATTCGGAAATGGGTTCCGGAATTCCAGGAATTGGATTATCCGAAACCTATCATTGAGCATAAAGCAGCCAGAGAACGCTGCCTTGATCGTTTCAAAGAAGCTTTATCTTGAAGATTTTACTTACAGGCTCTACCGGCTATATTGGCAGAAGATTATTACCTATTCTGGTACAGGAAGGCCACTATGTAACTTGCGCGGTGCGTGATCGGCGAAGGTTTGATTGGGAAGACTTCGATGATCACTTTTTAAGCCATGTAGAGGTAGTAGAAGCAGATTTCAGCGATGCCGATACTTTGACTGTACTTCCCACAGATTTTGACGTAGCCTACTACCTGATTCATTCTTTGACCCAGTCGGGTGGTAACTTTGAAGAAACCGAGCAGCAAACAGCTCAGAATTTTGCTCATTACTTAAAAGAAACGGAATGTCAGCATTTGATCTACTTAGGTGGAATAGCTAATGACACTAACTTATCGCGTCACCTTAGCTCAAGAAAGTCAGTTGAAGCACTGTTAAAATCATCCGGTGTACCTACTACCGTTCTGAGGGCTGCTATCATTATCGGCTCCGGGAGTGCCTCCTTTGAAATTATTCGTGACCTTGTAGAAAAGTTACCTATTATGGTGGCTCCAAAATGGCTGAGCAGCCAATGTCAGCCTATAGGAATCCGAAATGTCATTGATTACCTAAGCAAACTGCCTTTAAACCAAAAGTCCTTTGATAAAACATATGATATAGGAGGTCCAGATGTACTTACGTATAGACAAATGCTTTACCAATATGCAGAGGTTCGAAACCTGAAACGTATCATCATTACTGTACCGGTGCTCACTCCGAAACTCTCTTCACTCTGGCTCTATTTTGTCACTTCTACTGCCTATATGCTGGCTCGTAATTTAGTGGACAGCATGCGTAACGATGTAGTAGTAGAACATAAAGGAATACATGAAATTTTACCTTTAACGTTATCTTCCTATAAGGAAGCTCTAAAAAATGCCTTCAGCAAGATCAATCAAAAAAATGTGATCTCAAGCTGGAAAGATTCTATTTCGAACGCAGGATTAGACCAAAATTTTCTGGATTATATTGAAGTCCCAGAGTACGGCTGTTTTCATGACATTCGGCAGATTAAATTTGAAAGAAATGAAAAGGAGGTATTAGAAAATGTGTGGCAAATAGGTGGAGTTCGTGGCTGGTACTTTGGAAATTTTCTCTGGAAGATCCGCGGATTTTTAGATCAACTGGTAGGAGGTGTGGGGCTTCGCAGAGGAAGAAGAGATGCCGCAGATTTAAAGGCCGGTGACTCTCTTGACTTTTGGCGTGTATTGAAGGCGGATAAGGAGAAAAAACAACTGCTTTTATATGCAGAGATGAAATTGCCAGGGGAGGCATGGCTGGAATTTAAGCTCAAACAAAAGGCTGACCAAAAAATGTTATTTCAAAAAGCCACGTTTAGACCGTTAGGGCTTTGGGGTAGATTGTACTGGTATCTGGTATTACCTTTTCACTTCATCATTTTTCCCATGATGGCCAAAAATATCGTGCGGTATAAGTAGAGTTATGCCTGAACATATACAGGAGATTCAGCTTCCTTTTCAGCACCAAATCAGTCTTCAAATAACATGATGCTAATTCATTAGTTCAACACCAGAAATCAGACGACTAACCAGATTATAGATGAGTAGCGGTGAAATAACAACAAGACCTTTTTAACAAGTCGTAAGACCACCAATATCTGCATGACTATCACTAAGCAGTAAACCAATGAATCAAACTCATTGTTAAAGCATCAATGAAATTATACAAGCTAGAACGGGTTCAATTTTTACCAATAAGTATTGAGAAAGCTTGGGATTTTTTCTCTTCCCCTAGGAACTTAAAGGAAATTACCCCTGACTACATGAAATTCGTGATCACTTATATTTCCCGACAGGAAAAGATGTATGCAGGTCAGTTAATTAGCTACATTGTACATGTACTTCCGGGAATTCCGGTACGCTGGACCACGGAAATTACACATGTAGATGAACCCTCTTACTTCGTGGATGAACAGCGGTTCGGACCTTATGCACTTTGGCATCATCAACACCATTTCAAAGTAGTTGAAGGTGGTATAGAAATGACGGATATAGTAAATTATGCTATTCCGCTTGGCTTTTTAGGTCGGCTTGTCAATTGGTTTTTTGTAGGCAAAAAGGTAAAAGCTATCTTTGATTATCGATTTGAGGTGTTGGAAAGGAAGTTTAAAAAGTAATGGATTTAGATATAATCACGATATTAATCTGCTCTTTAATCACTATTGGTGTTTTCTTATTTATGGAAGGTGTGGCATGGTTTACACATAAATACATCATGCATGGTTTTCTCTGGACCTGGCATAAATCACATCATAAACACCATAATCACGCCTTAGAAAGAAATGATCTCTTTGCTGTAGTATTTAGTGTACCCAGTGTTACCATATTGGTGGTTTCCACCTCTGATATATATCCATCACCCTACCTGGCAGCCGTAGGTATTGGTATACTTTGTTATGGTATTTTCTATGTGGTGTTCCACGATATTATTGTTCATCAACGCGTAAAATGGAGACCAAAAAAGAGAAGTAAATATCTAGACCGAATGATAAATGCGCATTATATCCATCATAAAGTGCGAACTAAAGAAGATGCTGAAGCTTTCGGGTTTTTGTATGCCCCGAAGAAGTATGAGGAGAAGGATATTATAGAAAAGTGATAAGTCGAATTTCAATCTATTTCTTATCAAATCCATGCTTTAAAAAAGATAGTCCAAAATAATCAAGCTTGTTTTGTTTTGGAATGACCCTGCAGGTAGAAGACCCGGTGTGTGCAGCTGTTCCACCCGTGAAGAGATATATGCAGATCACCCCAAACACTGTATCCTACTCTACATCGATACCGGAAAAAAACAAGATAGAAAATTTCGAACTATCGGAGAAGAGTCCTTACTAGGTTGATCAGTACCGCAGTGGAAAGTAAAATCAAAGAGAAATTTAAGAATCTCCAGTGGCTGTTAAATCCCATTAAAGTTGTCAATCCCTAAACACCCTTGATCGACCTTACCTTCCACTATAGAGGAAACAAATACCAGGATATAACAAACTCCCCGTGAGAGGAGGCGTTTAAGAGAATTTATGCATCTAAAAGGTTATCAACAATGATGTATGAAACCAAATGCATTAAATAAATTGTTAATTTTATGACTATGGATGAACTTTTAGTAAAATACAACAGTTTATCACCAGATATTCAGAAAGAGGTAAATGACTTCCTTGATTTTATGTTGTCAAAATATAAAGGTAAGAGTGTTTTTGATATGAAAGGCTGGAAAGCCAAAATCAAAAATGTCTCCATTTGGACAGAAGAAGATATTAAACTGTTCGAAGAAAACAGACAACGGTTTAATCAATGGAAATCAGAAGAATGGTAGTAGATACTGGGATTTTTATTGATTATCTCAGAGCCAGGGACAAATCAAAAACCATTCTTCAAGACTTACCGGATAATGTAGAGCTTTACATCAGTTCAATTACCTTGTATGAACTTTATATGGGGGCTATAAGTGCTCAAAAATGGGTAGATGTAAAGACGCTAACTGAAGACATACCTGTGTTGCCTTTCACCAAAACCATTGCAGAGAAGGCAGCGATTGTCTACCAAGAATTAAAGAAAGAAAACAAAATCATTGAGTTTAGGGATATTTTTATAGCCGCCACGGCCTTAGTGCATGACCTACCCATTTTAACCAGAAATAAAAAGCATTTTACGCGAGTAGATGGGTTAAAGCTACGAGAGAAATAATCAACAAAGTAAATGAGAACATGCTCCTCACATTTATATCGCAATGGCGATACAGTACATCTGTGGTACTCGTCCGGTTATTCCTTCGTTCTGTAAAAAGTAAGGTGGTGTGTCGGAGTGTCTCCTTCCAATATAATTCAAAGAGTTGGACGAAGGATAGACCATGACCATGCTTGATAAAACGTAAAAGCTCATATTCCAATCGTTTTTTCAAAATTCTTAGCGCCTATCCAGTTTTAAATTTATACCGCTTATCTAGAAAGCCTAGAGTCTATAAAAATTCTAAATAATGGTGAAGCCTCGCCTATTGCACCAGTCCCTATGGCTTATAATGCCACTGGAATATATGTTATTTTTGTCTTTATACTTGCCGGATTGACCATTACTAACCATACTATTTACCGGGCAGGGCTGACTTTTCAATCTATCTTTCCAAAGATCTTTACTATGATAGCAGAGCTATTAGCCGCAACGGCTGCACTATTCTCCGCATTTGTTATGAAGCTATTGGGTTTGTAGCACTATATGGATTCAAGTTTGTGTTGAAACTCACATAACGTACAGGCCACTATACTTCAAGTCGACTAAGAAGCAGTTCCTTCATTTTCCTCAACCAATCTTGCATAAAGCTGTTATATTTAATTAAAAGACAGCAATTGATACAAGCGTTGACACAGCGTTCGCAAAAAAAAACTATACTCTACTCTTCTATAGGTATCATCTGGTTATTTCAGGTTTCTGCCATCATCGGTATCACCCTGGGCTATCAGGATTGGTTCATTACTAAAACTCCGATGAACCTGATCATCGTTATTAGCCTGCTTGTATGGAATTACCCAATAAACACTGTTACAAAAGCATTAGTCGTCCTTAGTTTTTTTTCAGCCGGAATGCTGGCGGAATGGGTAGGGGTGCATTACGATTTTCTGTTTGGAGCCTATTATTACGGTAGTAACTTAGGCATAAAATTAGATGGCGTACCCTACATTATCGGAATAAATTGGGCTGTTCTCACGCTGATCACAGGAACTATCGCCCATCGTTTAACTAAAAGACTAATTCTCCGGATTATAATCGGGGCATTTCTCATGGTTTTTCTAGATTTCTTTTTGGAAGTGTCCGCCCCTGAATTTGACTTCTGGCATTGGGGGGTGGGTCATGCTCCGCTCAGGAACTTTGTTACATGGTTTTTACTCGCTGCTGCTTTGCAATGGATCTTGCAGCGAACCCAAACCGTGGGTAATCTTACTTTTTCTATCCATCTCTATTTAGCTCAACTCGTATTTTTCATCTATTTCTATGTCTACCATCAGCTATAATTACGCCATTATTGGTGCCGGAGCCGCCGGACTAAATCTAGCACTCGCTATGGTGGACCATCCCCATTTCAGGGATAAATCGATTCTGATCTTGGATCCTGATCAGAAAATTGCGAACGATAAAACCTGGTCGTTCTGGGAAACAAGCGATAACAAGTTAGATCAGATAGTCAGCAAAAAATGGAATAAAACGGTTTTTACAGATCGAAAAGGAGTGTCTCAACACCTAGACCTAAAGCCGTATACGTATAAAATGATCCATGCTCTGGACTTTTATACGCACGCTAAAACCTGCTTGGGCCGATATTCAAACATAGTGTGGAAGCAAGATAAAGTGGATCATATTGAAAATGAGGAAATGATCATTACAGAACAAGCTGAATATAAAGTAGATGGTCATATATTTGATAGCCGTATCTCTGGCAAATTCAACACAGATACCTCCTCAATAAAACTACTGCAACACTTCAAAGCCTGGGTAATAGAAACGGACCAAGACCATTTCGATGATTCTTCATTTGTTATGATGGATTTCAGCCTGATTTGGAAGGATACCACTAGTTTTACCTATGTTTTACCTTATTCCGCTAAAAAAGCCTTGATAGAGTTTACCTTTTTCAGTCCTGAATTGGTACAAGACCAAGATTATGACCAGATGATTGAAAGGTATATAAAAGAACATTTGAACATTGCAGAATACAGCGTGACTGACGTAGAGAAAGGGGTAATACCTATGTCCGATTTTCCCTTCCATAAGGCTAGTTCCAAAAAGGTGACTAAAATAGGAACGGCAGGAAGTTGGGTGAAGCCTTCCACCGGCTATTCTTTTCAAAATGCCATCTGTTTTTCTAAGGAAATTACTGAGAATATAGCCAAAGGCCGCCGACCCGCTGAAGGTCTGTTGAGTGCAAAACACCGGTTTTATGATGCACTATTTCTGGATGTCTTATATTCTAAAAACGAGATGGGACCCGACCTTTTTGCCTCGATGTACCAAAAAAATAAGATTCAAAAGATTTTTAAATTTCTAAACGAAAAAACTTCCTTGCTAGAAGATCTCAAAATAATGGCTACGTTTCCAAAGGCACCTTTTACCAAAGCACTGGTGGGAAAAGTATTCTAGACGGTTGATCTTGATCAAACGTGGAAGGTCAGCCATTTTCTCGTTGTAATACTCCATAGAACATAGTCGTCTGAATAAAATTATGCATCGCCCAAAATACAAATTAACGCCTAATCGAAAAGTAGATAAACTCTAAAATAAGCTGACTTCTATTACCAAATACTACATTAGTCTGCTTTGAGAAGACAAAACGAAAAAGAACTACCTTCACCTTCTTTGCTAACAATTTCTAAATTACTGTCGTTTTTGATCAGGAGATCTTTGCATATCATTAAACCCAGACCACTACCCTTCTCACCATCTGTTCCTTTTGTAGAGATGAATGTATTATCGCTTAGCAAAACTTCTACTTTATCCTTTGGAATGCCCGCTCCGGTATCTATCACTTTGATACAGACATGTTCTTCTATTTCTATTTTCAGTTTAATTTCATCACCAGTCTGGCAGTATTTGATGGCATTACTCAAAAGGTTTCTACAAACTATTTGTATCATATCAGGCTCCGCATAAACATGAACATCTTCACCCTCAACAGAATATAAGACGCCTTTTTCATCTAACCTTGCTCTACTATCTTCTATAATTTTTACTAAAATATCTTTTATATTGAATGACCTTAATTCTAAGGTATAGCCTTCCATCTGACTGGTAGCCCAGCTCAGTAGGTTATTGAGAAGATCTGAAGTATGATCGAAACTATTGATCAGCTTCGGCATCACTGCTTCAAGATCTTCATTATTGGTGATTTTATTTCTTACCAGATATAATAGTCCATCAAGTGTATTGATGGGAGAGCGAAGATCATGGGCAATGATGGAAAAGAGCTTGTTTTTAATTCTATTGGTCTGATCAAGTTCATCTCGCTGGTGAAGAATTTCCTCGTTTTTTTCTTTTAAAAGTCGATTCCCTTTCACCTTTAGCGTATAACTGCGATAAATGAAAAACATCAAGATTATTATCACAATAATGACAACAATTGTAATTTGAATGGCGAGTTTTTGATTATTAAGTATGCGTTCGTTTTCTAGCTGTTCTTCTTTCTGTTCCAGAATTAGTCTATTCTTTTGCTGACTAAACTCATATTGAGCCGTAATACGACCCATTTCGGCAGTTTGTTGTGTGGCTACTAAACTATCAAGTACAACTCTGTACTCTTCATGTACGCGCAAGGCTCTCTGATAATCCTTACGAAGCTTGCACACCTCATAGCAAGTTTTCAGCGCAAGTTTTTGATGATTCAGATTACCTGATTCTTCAGCAAGCTGAACTGCACGGTCGGCGTAATTGTCAGCCACATCATAGTTAGAGATATGCATATATACCCTGGCTAGACCTACTAATGGTTCTACCATATCGTTTATGCTCTGAAACTTTTTATATGTGGAAATTGAAAAATTAAAAGCTTCAATCGCTTTGGCTATTTCGTCTTGTTTTAGGTATACCTCCCCTAATTTAAAATAAGCGAAACCGTAACCGCGTTCGTTAACCTGATGATCAGGCAGAGCTAAAAAATCAAGTAGTATCTCTTTGGCCCTGGCATAATTACCCAAACCATAGTGACAAAAGGCCAGATTTACGGCGAGCGTAGTTAAAGTACCGGGATCGTATTCCTGAAATGTAGATTCAATTTCCTTAAAAATCTGCAGAGCCTCCTGAAATTGTCCCAAGCGAATGTAGCAGACTCCAATATTATTTAAGCTCCTTAAGATATAAGTGTCGTTTTCTAGCGTACGGAATATTTCCAAAGCTTCCAGAAGGTAGGGCAAGCCTGCCTGGTAATTTCCTGACGTATTGAAGGCTATTCCCAAATAGTGGTCTAAAATAGCTCTCTCATAGACTAGTGAAGAATTCTCTGTTTTAAGCTTAATCTCGAATAAGAACTCACTCACTTTCAAATAGTCACCTTTTATTAACATGGCAACCGCAAGAATGCGGGATGATTCCACCAGACCCGGTATATAGTCTGTTTTCAATGCTATATCGTAAGCTTTTCCAGCATAAAGCTTCATGCTATCTATACTGGAGTACCTATAGCTCATTGCTTGCTGATTCAGGCTGTCTATTAGTAGCTCATCAGTAGTTGATTTTTCAGATTGAACTGGACATGAGAAAACCATAGAGAAAAAAAATAAAACTCCGGTAAAACCTCGAAGAAACGTATTTATTGCTAACAAGGGAGGTGAGGTAATCATGCAGTATTTTTTTCTTTATAACCACCCGTAGAAATTCCTTTTATGCCTTTCAAAGGAAGGGTATTATTCCATTTCCCTATAGAGCGATAAGGCTGAAATCTTGCAAATAGCTCCTCTTTATACCAATCCAAACTGCGTGTAAGCTTGATCGCCTCTTGATGTTCTTCACTGCTATAGGCAAAATGTTGCAGGTCAGTTTTACTCTTCCAAATACTAAACGTTGCCATTTGTACTAAAGGAGCTTCACCTATACCTTTTGTATAAATAAGACCGGACGAAAGAGCCAGCGGTTTTTGTGACCTAGGAACAAAACGCCAAAACCTCACCATCTTGCTCCATTTGATGGTAGCCCGAGTAATCACCGCTATACCCGGATTATTCTCGTCTAAATGATCACTTGCTCTAAATGGATTCTGATTTGACCAAGAACCTTTGGAAATAATTGGTTTCATAAATATCGTCCACATATTTTCTGTGTGTTTCTGATATTTATTGATTAAGATATGTCTGCTGAAAAATGTTTGAGCCAATTCATCTGATTCCCACACCTGGAGTAGGGCATAAACCGACCAATCCGGAAGTGGGTTAAAGCCTTGCCCTTTACCACTGCCCATGAGCTTGTAGAAATCAGAACCTTCAACTTTCGATAGGTATCTATGAGCATTTTGCATCATCACAAATGCCCATAATTTTTGCCAGAATCCCCGATACTTAAAAAAAGTTATAGTGGTAACTTGTGACATTCATAAGCCTAACTTTCAACATACAAAAATGTTTCTGAAAATTAGTCTTGAAGCAAGTAAGGTCAGTTACTCATTGCGCAACGTATCTACAGGGTTTGTCAGTGCTGCGGTTACAGATTTATATGCTACAGTCAGCCAAGTAACTAATAACACCAACAAAGCGCTGAAGAGAAGAATTGTCCACCCTACCTGAATACGATAGGCGAAAGATTCTAACCAAGTATCCATTAAAAAGTACGCTACAGGTAGTGAGAGTACTAGCGATACTACAACTTGTTTGGTGAAATTTTTAGAAAGCATAAGTGTTATAGAAGCAACTGAAGCACCCAATACTTTTCTTACTCCAATTTCTTTTGACCTCTGAAATGCTGTGTAAGATGCGAGCCCAAACAACCCTAAGGCACCTATGAGAATAGCTATTACCGCAAAAACGGTAAACATTTGACTAAGCTTCTGCTCTTTAGCGTATAATTGATCAAACTGATCATCTAAAAACGAATAGGTAAACGGTGTCTCAGGAAAAAGTGCTTTCCATTTATTTTCTATTCGTGAAATAGTTTCAGTGATATTATCAGCTTCTAATTTGAGTGTCAAATTGTGGTGTAAGAAATATTTTTCCGGTTGGTAGAAAATGACTAAAGGCTTAATAGTTTCATGAAGTGAGGCGAAGTGGAAGTCTTTAACTACGCCGGTTACCGTACCCCATTCACTTCCCCATATTTTCAGCCGTTTACCAACCGCTTCTTCATCAGACCACCCGAAAAACTTAAGCACTTGCTCGTTTACTATGAATTGATATTCTTCTTTAGAAGCTAAATCGTTAAAATCCCTACCCATTATGAGTGATAAGGAAAATGTTTTCAAATAGTCTACATCTCCGGGTGTAGCCCTCATAAGGTGTCGGTTCTCTTCCCCTTCCTTATCTGCCAAGGCAGTTTCAAAATGAATGCGGTCGGGAAGTTGGAAAGTAGCTGCACTGCTGACTACTCCATTATAGCTATTGAACTCTTGCTTTATAAAGTCTAATTGTTTTTTAGCATTATCATCGATAGAAATGGACATGATCTGCTCTTGATCAAAGCCTAGGTTTTTAACTTGAATAAAATGTAGCTGTTCATACACTACTATCGTACTAATAATGAGTATTGAGGAAATGGAAAATTGAAGAATAACCAATACTCTTCGTAGCAGTGAACCACCTCCACTATTTTTAAAACTTCCTTTAAGCACATTAGAAATTTTAAACCCTGAGAGCATTAAGGCTGGGTAAGCACCGGCAAGCAATGCCACGTTAATCCACAAAATGGATGTCAGTACAAATAAATCCACGCTCAAAACTGAACCTAAATTGAACGACTTCCCGGTTAACTCATTGAAAAACGGAAGTAAGATAAACAGTGATCCCAATCCAAATATGATGGCAATGAATGTAATAAAGAACGACTCGCTTAAGAACTGTGCTGTGAGCTGTTTTCGATAAGCTCCCATCACTTTTCGTACCCCTATCTCTTTTGCTCTTTCTACTGAACGGGCCGTAGCTAAATTCATATAATTTATGCAAGCTATGAGTATAATCACTATGCCAATTATCGAAAATATATAAACGTACTGGATATCACTTATAGGCCCTATACCTGTTGTAAGCCTACTTTTTAGGTAAATATCCGTCAATGACGTTAAATCAAGTGTAATGCTAGTTCCGCCGTTAAATTGCTCTTTGAAATGTTCATTTATCTTCTGTTTCAGCAGTGGAAGGTTAGCATTCTCTTCCAGATATACGTAGGTCATGTAACTGCTATTGTCAAAGTTTCCATCACCCTTAGACTCTGGCAGTGTAGAAAAAGAGGCGAGCCCTTCAAACTGAATGTGACTATTAGAAGGTGGTAGTTCTATCAACCCTGATACTTCATATGCGATGTTGTTTATTTCAATTGATTTGCCAAGTAGAGATGTAGAGCGCCAATCATGACCAAAGTACTTGGAGGCTAGTTTTTCCGTTAAAATAATGGAGTTGGGTTCCATCAAGCCATACCGAGTACTTCCCTCTATAAGTTCAAAATCGAAAAAATTAAAAAAGGTAGAATCTGCAAAGAAAATATTAGACTCTGTGCTCGTTAGCAAGGGAGTTTTAACCACAAGCTGACCAGGATGTGCAAAACGAAGAAATTCTTTTACCTCTGAAAAGTTTTCTTTTAATATGGGTCCAATGTTAGACGTGGCTCGTGCTGTTGGCAAAGTGGTGGTGCCAAAATGCCAAGTTAACGGCACAGTGTAGATATTGTCTTTTCTTTTATGAAATTGATCATAGCTAA
>JBCCSU010000069.1:0-19130 GCA_039199635.1 Bacteroidota bacterium
AAAGCTAATATCTCATCTAAAGTAAACTCCCCATGCTTCGCACTCAGAGTAAATTACACTATGACTAAATTTCTCAAACAGGTAGAATATGAAAAGGCAGGTATTCCTCCAGATTATCAACTTGACTATTCGCATGACTGGATTGATCAAACCCTTAAAATCTTAAGCCGGGTAAATTGAAAAGGTCGAAAACTGGGGAAATACACAGAAGCATTCACTCTACCGGATCATTTTAAACCCTATCCATATATCTGCATGAATGCATCTGTCAGGGATACTGAGCTAATTAGAGAGGTAATTAAGCTAAGTTGGAAAGGTCTAGCCACGAAAAAAGCAATCGCGAAATACGAGGATAAGAAATAGATCATTGATTTAATCATGACACTGATAAATAAGTCTTAAGTATTGTGCAGCTATTTAACTTCACGTATATTTGAAGCCAAATAACTGCATAATAATCATGAAGACCAGAAGAGATGTATTCCAAGCAATTGCTGATCCCACCCGCAGGACTATTCTCAGTCTTGTGGCAGTTGGAGCTATGACTCCCGGGGCAATTGCGGACAACTTTGATTCCAAACGACAGACCATATCCAAACACATTCAAATTCTTAGTGAATGTGAATTACTTACCCAAGAGCAAAGCGGCAGAGAGATTAAATATCACTTCAACCCCTCTAAAATGAAAGAGGTCAATGACTATATCGAGCCTTTCCGTAAACTATGGGATGACAAATTCGACAAGTTGGAAGCAGTAATGAAAAATCATCAATCTAAGTCCTAGGAGATGGAATTGAAGACTAAAGTATCTAGCGAAGAAGGCTCTCAGCAAATTGTCATCATCAGGGAGTTTGACCTTCCAGTAAAACTACTTTTTAAAGCATATACTGAGCCGGAACTTATTGAGCAATGGATGGAAACTAAGGTATTAAAGCTGGAAAATAAAAGGCATGGCAGTTTTCAATTTGAAACAACTGACTCTAACGGAAACAAGCATGGTTTCAATGGCACCATTCATGAGTTGGTAGAAAATCAAAAAATCACTCGAACCTTCGAAATGGAATGCACCAATTTTCCTGTGCAACTGGAGTTTATAGACTTTGAAGAAGTTACTCCTGATACCAGTAAGCTCACTATGCGAATTGTCTTTAGATCTACGCAAGACAAGGACAATATGTTTAAAACTCCTTTTGAACAAGGCATCAACAAAGCCTATGATCGGCTACAAAAATTTGCGATAAACTCTTAAACATATAACATGAATCAATTAGAAAATTCCATTCAAACAATAGCAGTAAACTTTTCCAATGGGCAATTCGAGGATGTTTTGCCTCACCTATCTGACGATATAGTTTGGAGTGTGATTGGAGAACAAGTCTTTCAAGGGAAATCTGATGTAATTGCCAATTGTAAACAAACGGCCGAATACTTCAATACTGTAGAAACTGATTTCCAGACTCATGATGTTATTGTTACTAATAACAAGGTAGTGGTTAGGGGCACCGGGGATTTTTATAGAAATGGTAAGCGAATTAATCATGTAATCGCCTGTGATGTCTATGAATTCAGTAATGATCTAATGCTTGAAAGGATCGAATCTTATTGTATTCCGGAGAAATTTTAATTTTCGAATAGAAATCAAAAGATCGATGTACTATCAGCAATTTCTACCAAATCAAGCACTTCAAGGTTGTGTCAAATACTTCTGGATTTTAGAATCAGAAGCAAGTGAATTAGTACATAAGTCATTTCAAATTATTCCAGATGGTTCTCCCGGCCTGGTATTCCAGGAAAGTCGCGCATTTACGGACCATATTGGCAACCCACTACCCCAGCTCTTTATCTATGGGCAAACTACTACGCATGCCCAACAAAAGGTAAAAGGTAGCTTCAAAACGATTGGAGTTTACTTTCATCCTCATGGCATTCAGTCAATATTCGGTATAGATGCTCAGCATGTAACCAATCAAAACATAGCAGTAAGTGATTTTCTAGATGAAGCATATCTGTCAGAACAGCTTTCGTATGCTGAATCCGACAGGGAAAGAATTCGGCTTGTTTCCAACTTCCTATTGAAATGCTTCGTGAAGAATAGAAATAACACCGATAACCTTGCAGATCTTGCTGTCTCACACATTGTCGCCAAGAGAGGTACTTCTAGTCTATCGGACTTCCATCAACACTACTCTGTCTCAAAGCGTACTTTAGAACGGAAATTTCTTCAATCAATAGGTGTGTCCGCTAAGTTCTTTGCTCGACTCGCTCGCTTTCAGTCAGCACTGGACAGTATTCGACAGGGAAATTTCAACAAGCTTTCCGATGTAGCTTATGCTCATGATTATGCTGATCAATGTCACTTCATCCGAGACTTTAAAGAATTTTCGGGCAGTACACCTAAACATTTCATCAATCAGTACAAAGAGACGGTAAGCAACTTCCCTGAGTTGCTCACCTAAGTTGACGTTTTTGTTCTATTTTAAAATCTCCATACCAGTGACTTTTGCTCTCAAAAAAAAACGACTATGATAGCAATTACAGGAGCAAGTGGTAACCTTGGCCAATCAACAATTAAGTTTTTATTAAAGAAAATTGAGCCCTCTAAAATCGTAGCCATTGTACGTGATCCGAAGAAGCTTAATGACCTAATGGATACCGGAATTGAAACAAGGAAAGCCGACTATGACGATTTTGAGTCCTTAAAAGCAGCCTTAAAGGGAGTAGGAAAGCTATTACAAATTTCTACTACCAGTGTGGGACAAGAGGCGATTAAACAGGAAAGCAATGTGGTACAAGCAGCAATAGAAAATCAAATCAATCATATTATTTATACCAGTAGTCTTCAGCCTAAGTCTACAGCACTGTTTCAAGCAACATATCAAGCGCTGGAAACAGAGGACGCAATCAAGAATTCAGGAATGGCATACACTTTTTTCAGAAATAGCCTTTACATGGAGGCAATACCCCAACTTTTCGGAAACGCACTTAAAGATGGCAGGATCAACTACCCAGGTGGAAAAGGCGAAATCAGTTTTGTTTCCAGAGAAGACATTGCCGAGGCATTGAGCATAGTACTAACAGAAGAAGGACATGCCAACCAAGTCTATGAGATTACAGGTCAGAGAAGTTACACGTTCATGGACCTCACTAGTGTTCTAACTGAGACAAAAGGGAGATCTTTCAAATATGAGTCCATTTCTTTAGATACTTATCATGCTAAACTAGCCGGGTATCATTTACCGGAAGTGGTAATTGATCTGCTTGTAAGCATGGCCAGGGGTATTCAAGAAAATGAATTTGCCTACTTCGATGACACACTTCAAAGAATTTTAGGAAGAGATCCCTTATCACTAAAGAGATATCTGGAATCAGAGTAAACTATGCAATTCAAAAGACATCATCTGGAAGGTATAAAGGAAGGAAGCATCACCCTAGCATTCCGTAAGTGGAAAAGGCCAACAGTTAAAAAAGGGAGCTTATTAAACACGGCAATTGGTCGAGTAGAAATTGGAAATATTCAGGAGGTCAATATCTCAATCATTTCAGAATTAGAAGCTCAGAAAGCTGGATTTGCTTCATTAAGTGAATTGATCCAGCTGCTTGAAACTATCAAGGAAGGAAACATATACCGGATAGAAGTTGCTTATCACTCCCCTGATCCTAGGCTTCAGCTAAGTAGCAAAGCTGAATTGACCGATGATGAGTTTGGTGCACTCAAGAAGAAACTTGAACGATTGGATCAATACAGTCAAACGGGTATTTGGACAAGAGAAGTATTAGAAGCTATTCGGGATCACCCTCTCCTTAAGGCTTTAGACCTGGCGGAGATTCTAGGAAGAGATAAAGGATGGCTCAAATTGAACATTCGCAAGTTGAAGAACCTTGGCTTAACCATCAGTCATAATCCAGGGTATGAGCTGTCACCTTTGGGTAGAGCGTACTTGAAGAAGTCTTAAGCGCTTATTGCTCTCAAATAGCAGCAAGTTCATCCACAAAGGTTTTTACCGGTTGATCTAGTGATACCTATCACAGTCGTATAAAACCAGGTTAGAGATCAATTATGGTGATAGTTGGTGTATGAATTTATATATTTAATGAACCATCAAGGAAAGAGCTAGAAATGCCCCATATACGATTCCGATTTATCATTTTGTTGTTCATTCTTATGAGCCCCGGAATTCACGCACAAATGAATGGAGAATATTATTGGTATTTTGAAGGCACTAAAAAACTGTGGAATCTGTCTGAGAGCCACATAGAAACGGCCGATTGGTCACTATGGAGTGAAGACCCTCAGTGGGAAAATCGATTTAAAAAAATAGTTTTACAACGGTCTGGGAATAAGCTGCTTACGAAAGAAGCCGACAGCGATTATTATCGTGTTTTTCAGTTCATCGATAATTCTGCATACGGCAGTTTTGAATTATTTAGTTACCCAATACGGAAAACTGAGTCGGAAGCTCAAAACGATTCTGTGACGGACGAAGATGAAAACTTAATGGCACTTTTTGCCATTCCTTTCTTCAATGAGAAAGAATCCAAAGCACTGGAAACCAAAAAGGGATTGGATGAAATTACCAGGGATCAATTGATCCGGCTATTGAACAAACGTCAGGCTTTCGGCCAGAAGATTACTCAAATGTTAAATGACCACCCCAACGACAAAAGACTGTCTTCTCAAATGGTTATATATCGTTTATCTCAAAGTCTATTTCAAAAGGAAGCTATAGAAATGGGTTTTAATCCATATAAACCCATTGAAGGTAATCCTTAGAAAAAATTCAGGGAAGACGAGGAGATCCAGAATATGATGAATTTACCGTTAGTAAACGTAGATAACTGATCTATCATGATGATGTAGCAGATCATCACTTAAATGATTCCAGTAGGGTTTAGTTCATACTTATTCAATGATTTGCAGTTACTTAGGCCTTACATTAGTTTTTTAAAGTGGCAGCTGATTAGGTCATTAAGAAGCTATAAGGCTGTAACTCATACTTACATGATCAGTGCAGCAAGTAAAATCTATAATATGAAATCAATAAGCTATTTATTTCTACTCTTAGCCTTGTTCAGTGGCTGTTCCGGAGATGATGAAACAAAAAATAATTTACGAGAGTTTAAAATGGGTTTTACCACCTGGGGGTATGATGCTACCTTAGAAGCGGTTAATGGTACTTATTCTTTCATTGAAAATAATGCCGATATCTATGCAGAACATATCGACAATCGTATTCCTTGGAATGCTTGGGTCAACGATCTTGAACTACCCGTAGAATTTACAAATGAGATTAACGGCAGAGCTGACAGAAAAATCCCAGATAAAGAGCTATTACTTTCCGTCAGCCTATTAAACTCAAGTCGTGATGAACTGGCCGCAGATTTTGATGGCGAAGTACCTGCTTACACCAATCTCAATGACACCGAAATTGAAGAGGCTTATTCTAAGCATATCAACTATCTTGTTAATGCGTTAAACCCTGATTATCTGGTCATTGCGATTGAGGTAAATGAGCTAAGGCTCAGATCACCGCAAAAATGGGCTTCTTACCAAAGCTTGATTTCTCAAGTTACATCCAGCGTTAGGCAGCGACATCCGGATCTACGCATTTCAGAATCTGTCTCACTCCACAATCTATTGAGACCAGATGTTTCCGACTCAGCTGCGTACGTAGCAGAAATTATTAATCACATTAACCAAATGGACTTTGTATCGATCAGTTTTTATCCTTTTTTGAAAAACCTAAACACACAAAGTCAGTTTCAGCAGGCTCTCAACTTTTTACATGCCAATGTTATACCTCCTATTGCTTTTGTAGAAACAGCGCACTTGGCAGAAAACCTAGTGATCCCTAACTTGAATGTATCTATTGAAGTAAGCGAAAACGAACAGCAAGTTTATCTTCAAACATTACTGGAAAATGCATCTATCCAAGACTACAAATTCATTATTTGGTGGGCACATCGCGATTATGATGCGCTTTGGGAGACTTTCCCTGAAGAAATTAAGGACATTGGTCAGATATGGAGAGATACGGGTTTGCTGAATGAAAATGGATTAGAACGTGCAGCGTTTGCTTTATGGTCGAAGAGCTTACAAAATCGTATAATGCAAGCTAATTAAGCGTGGAAATGATCTTTCTTTTTACGGAAATATGATTTCAAGGACTCGCTAATCATCCCTTAGCGCCTCCACCGGATTATTGCGTACCACTCTGCTCGTATGTAGTAAAATAGGAATACTAGTGAATACCAAGGTCGTCAAACAGGCTATTATAATAGAACCAATACCCAACGGTGTAGTATAGGCGAAATCAGCTTTCCAAAATTCAATAAGGTATAAGCTCAATGGTACGCCAATAACTAATGCAGTTAACATCAATAACGCGAAATCCCGGGTAAGATGAAAAAGTAGTTGAGCCACCTTGGCACCTAGTACTTTTCTAATTCCTATTTCCTTAATTTTTTTCTCGAGCGTCATGGTAATCAAACCGTAAAGCCCTAAAATCACCATGATAATGGATAAAGCCGTAAACACCTTGCTGATATAACTTAATCTCATTTCCGGTTTATAGTAGCGCTGATAATCGTCTTCCAAGAAGTAGTAGTCAAAATAATTTCCCGGAAATGTTTCTTCATAAACTTCTTGAATGCCAGCAATTAACGCTTCGTTTGGTTCACTGTCTAGTTTGATCGAGTACCGATTATAGGTACTCAAATAAGGCATGAGCACAATAGGTTCTATCTTTTCTCGCAATGTAAGCTGGTGAAAGTCATCTATCACACCTACAATATTCCAGTCACGATTGCCAAAAAACAGTCTTGCCCCGATTGCCGCTGTTAAAGAGTTAAACCCAAGATACTTTACAGCGGTTTTGTTAATGATCAGGTTATTAATAAAGTCAGGATCGAAATTATAATCTGTGGACTCTAATCCTCTTCCTTCCAAAACCTTAAGACCGTACAGCTTTTCAAAGTTAAAATCGACACTTATTGCGTTCAGTGTAAGATTTTCAACATTCTCAAGGCTCTTGTTTTTAACCCTGAATAATCTGCCCATTCTGTCACCAGCCACACGATTTGACATGGACACCAAACTCACCCCCTTCAAGCGCTGCGCTTCGTTACGAAATTGATCCACTTTAGGTATGAAGGTACTATCCCAATTGGTCATGGCGGTACCATATACAATCATGGTATTCTCAATGTCAAGCCCAAGGTCTTTGTTTAATAAATAATCCACCTGATCAGAAATGGCAAGGGCACCATTGATAAGAGCTATCGCGGTAACAAACTGAAATATCACGAGCCCTTTTCTTAACCAGGCTACTTTGCCTTTAAGTCTATATTTGCCATTAATAACCTCTTTGGCCTGAAAACCAGCAAGTAGAGTAGCCGGGTAAATTGAAATGAGAATAAGACTCAAAACAAAGGCCACAACAAAAACTAATGAAAATGGTATACCTAAAACGCTGCCGGATAACAAAACCCTAAGACTTAGATCGAGGCCCGTAAGTTGGTTAAAGAAAGGCTGAAGTAACCAAATCACAGCCAATGAAATAATCAATGCCAGGAGATTGACCAAAAGTGTTTCTACCATGAACTGGTAGATCACATGTGAAAGATTGGCTCCTATAGATTTTCTTACACCAACTTCTTTGGCCCGTTGGAGTGCCCTACTAGTAGTAAGGTTCACATAGTTAATCCAGGCAATAAGTAATATGAAGCCTGCAATGATCAACAGGGTCCAAACAATTCTTCCATTCACTACTCGACCGATCTCATACTGCATACTTGTATCTAGGTGTGCCTCGGCCAATGGTTGAAAGTGAAATTTCTCAACACTCCCTGAAACTTCACCTTCCTTGAAATATCGCTCACCAAACTCCACGAGCTTAGTTTCCATGCTTCCAGACGCTATTCCTTCTTTCAGTTTAACATAGTGATAAAAATCAGACCATCGCCAACTGACATCTGCCTCTTCACCAGACATGTCAATAAAGGTTTTGTAACTCACCAGCATATCAAACTGTAAATGCGACTGTGAGGGTACATCTTGAAGAATTCCCGTAACCTTCATAGGATTTCCGTTGAACTCCATCGTTTGCCCAACAAGCTCTTTAGGATCTGCTTCTTCATGAAGAAGTCTACGGGCCAATGACTCCGTCAACATGGTTTGATAAGGCTCACTAAGTGCTGTACTGAGGTTTCCGGTAATGGTTTCAAAAGAAAAAAAGTTGAGAAAATGCTCATCGGCAAATATTACATCTTCCGTAAGATGAAGTTCATCGTTGAATCCGAGGTAGTTTCTAGAATCTGCCACCATTCGCGTATAGGATTCTATTTCAGGATAATCCCTGGCCAATGTAGGTCCGATGGTAGGATAAGTAATGGTACCATGCTGAATCAATTCTTCTTTTTGATACCTATCATTAACCACTCGAAAAATTCGATCATAATCGGCATGAAGGCGATCAAAACCAGTTTCGAAAACCACATACTGCAAGATCATTAAGGAAATGGTCATCGCAGAAACTAATCCTATAAGATTGATGGAGGTGTACGTTTTGTGGCGTAACAAGTCCCGCCAGGAGACTTTTACATAATTTTTAACGAGTGACATATTATTTTGAGTTTTTGTTGTTTTTCCTTTTCTCAGTCGATGATAGCGCAGAAACAAAATGGAGTTGACCACATAATACCTATCCGCTCGGCGTTGGCCGTATTTATCTACGTCCAGTTCATAGAGTTCTTCCAGATCACCGGAAATAGCTTCGTAAAGCCTTGGATGACAATACCGGTTTAATAACCAATTCGTTATTCGTCGCATCTTTATGGTTTAAAAGCCAGCTCCGGGATACCATTCCATAAACCCTCCCGCATATTTCGAGAAGTAGCAAGCGCCTTTTGACCAGACTTCGTCACTCGAAAAAGAAGCTTACGCTTCCCTCCTCTTTCTTTGGTAGGTTCACTGTAACGGGATTCTAAGAAACCTTTTTCTTGGAGTCGATGGAGAACATTATGCACCGTGCTAATGGTAATCTTACGGTCGCACTTTTCCTCTATTTCTTGTTTTATGGCTACTCCATATGCCGTATCATACAAATTGGCTACAATGAGAAGTGCTATTTCTTCTAATTCGCCTAGATTGGTTCCCTTCATTTTTATTTATTTTACAAATACAAATTTAATATTATTTTCGTAATTGTCGAATAAACTAGAAGGAATTTTGACCTAAGTTATGTTTCTTAAGGTTGACCTTAGCGTTGTTAAGACAATTGAATATCTTTAGAAGTGATGCTAATCTCACTTAGCATAGCGTGTGATTATATAACTATCTATTTTATCTACATGGTATTTCGACTGTTAAAAGCTCCTTTCCCGAAACCCGAGTTTTCTAAGCAAAAGGTCATATGGATCGTGATCCTCGGATTGGGTTGCAGCCTGTTTATCCTGTTTTATAATCCATTTGAAATTTCAAGCCAAACGAGAGATTTTTACCTAAAGGCACTTATTTTTAATCTAGGAATCATTTTCTCTGCCTGCATTATTTTTATGGAATGGATAATCCCGAAAGCCTTTCCAAAAGCATTTAAAAACTGGAACATTGGAAAAGCTTTGATCTGGTATACCTTAGTTATACTCTTCACGGGTACCATCATTTTTTTATACAAGAGTTTTCTTGGTGGGTTTAGCGAGTTCGGCCTGATGGATTTTTTCTATGTTTTTGGAAGAGTAGTTGTTATTAGTTTCACAGTAGCCGTTGCAGTTGTAGGCATATCTCAACTATTTAATCAAAAAAGAATTGCCACTTTAATTTCAGGTGAAAATTTTCAAATTCAAACTGCAGATGGAAAGTCTATTAACATCAGTTTAAATGATATTTTGTTTGCTACCAGTGATGATAACTATGTAGATATTCACTATTTGGAAAATGAAGATCGAACAAAGGTCATACTAAGATCAAGTTTAAAAAGTATTGAGGCTCAGATTGTAAATCCCATATCCTCAATCTACAGGTGTCACAGGCAATACCTGATCAATACAGAACGGTTTAAAATTGTAAAAGCCAGCTCCAGAAGTATGACGCTTATATTAAATGAATATGCTGATGAAATACCAGTTTCTGCGAAATATGTAGACACGATCAAACAAGTTGTTCGCTAGCCCCAAAAACCTGCACACTCTCCCCAAAGCAGTCAAAAAACATATCCTAAAGCGTTTTCTACGAGTTCATCTATAAAATCGAGAAGTACTCGATATTATTTCAAATACTTAAAATTTAGGATAATGCTACTTAAATCAATGACACTGTTGGTAGTGCTGATGATCAGCTTTAAAGCTCAGACCCAACCTAGTAAAAATCACAAAGCAGTGGCTAGTAAAATTATTAAGGCCTATGTTGACGATTTCCGAAAAGATCGATTCGCTTCCGAACCCATGTACTTTGGTATAGAAGTTTCTAATGTGGGCACATGGACCATTGACGTTACCGGTGTAAAAAAAGATGAGTGGGAAGTGAAGCTAACTGAAGGCAAGCCGATGAAACCAACGTTTATATATAAGTTAGGACTGGAAACACTCCAGGCTATTGATAATGGTAAAATCAATGCTTTGACAGCCCAAGGAAAAGCGTTTGCCGGAGATTATACCCCATTGAGCATAGAGGAAATGGAGGGCTATAAACCTTCCATAGCTGAACTTGATAAAGTTAATCCATTCTCATTTCACTTTTGGACCAGAGGTTTTCCTGAAACTATTCCATTCAGAGAAGATATGACCCGGGTGGCACATGGTTCCAATTTTGTAGTATTTTATTATGAAAAAGGCCTGCGAACAGCTTGGTATCGTATCCTTCCCAATGAGCGAGTCAGAGATGACGCAAGAGAGCAAGCTGCTCCTTTTCCTATGATGGGAGTTACCATTAAAGGTACCGCGGAAGGCGAGGTGGATGGCAAAAAAGTAACTGTTCCCGAAGGTAATACTGTATTTATACCTGCTAATGTTCAGCATAAATGGTGGAATGATTCAAACAAACCAGTCGAGATAGTGCTCATTATGTTTGGTAAGGGTGCGTAATCATAAATGCGATTGTTATGAATACTCAGCGCAGATTTGCAAATCAGTGGGTAAAGTTCGGGGCGAGTTGCGGCATCATAGCCAATCTCTTATTTCCGGTACTCATTTTTGTCCCCCTTCCGGATTATCTAATGTTATTTTTCACGGCTATGTTTGGCATTACTTACGCACTTCTTGGATTTGGTATTCACCATTTCCTCAAAGAAAGCAAACCAACCATTTATACTCAGGTAGCAGCAATTTTTATTCTGATTTCAGGATTCCTTTTTAATGTTATGTTAATGATACAGTTAACTTTCAAAGGCTACATAGAATCATTCGAAGAACAAGCTAGCCCCTCTGATTTAGAGCTCTTGAATTGGATTTCTAAAACGGTTAATCCCATTCATTTAGGGTTGCAGTTTTCAAATGATTTCTTTACTGCCTGCGCCATGGTACTCTTGTCTTTAGTGATGTTCAGGCATCCACATTTTGGCAAAATATGGAGCGCTATGGGTTATACAATTGCTACGGCATTAATTATTATTAAATGCTACTCTTTTCCTTTCACTCCTGGTGAAGTAGGTATTCCATATCTTTTAGGGCCATTCATTTCGCTGTGGTTCTCTGCGATATGTATTCAATGTTTAAGAAAGCGAAATCAAGTATTTGAGCTCTCCTAGCAAAGCGAACATGCATATGGTAAGGTGGATTAGTGTACTTACAAGCAGGCAATTAATACTTTGAAAAGACACGGGTAGATACATAGTTTGGCCGTGTCTTTTTATATGATTTACTGATACTGGTTTAGCTTAAGAACAGCCATTACTTAAGATATTATGATAGGGCTCAATTCTTAAGCTCATCTATTAATTCGCGATACCTTTTTTCCGCCTTTTTCATATCATCATTTCTATGTGGATGATGTTTTGAACGTTGTTCCATAGAAACTGCGGCCTGGATGACATAGTTTTTCGTTACTTCACCATCCTTCATTAGCTTCATAAGCTTCTTAATACTTTTCTTTGCGGTCTCCTCGTCTTTAAAACCCAGCCCTTCGATGGTGGTTTCAGGGTTGTCATCAGTGTATAAGTTCTCTGATTTAGCCATACAAAGTTTTTTGCTATTCGGGTATTGAAAAAGAGTCGCCCTCCACTTCATTTCGCCAGCCATATGGGTTAACATCGGCAGTGGTAATCTGTGATTCTATTTTACCAGACGCAACATCTTCTGTAAAAAACATGTTAGCCGTCTGCCATTTGAGCAGTACTACTTGATTTTTCAATTTATCTTCAGAACCATTAAACAAACGGTTCACTAACTCTTTTCGATCTGCAACCTCTATTTCCTGAGAGGTTCCATCCTTGTAACATACCTCGTATTCTCTCATCGTGATTCACGCTTTAGTTTAAATATTTAACATGGATGCGCTTACTCTGTTTAGTAACTGAACGAAACATAGATTTTTATGATGTCACAGTTAATAAATGCTCGTAGGTCACTTCCGTATAGTGGGAGCGCTTTTAAGATTAAGTTAGCCTGAACCGCTACCAACCAATAAAACAGCTTAAAGAGCTCAAAAACAGCCATCCTCTTTAGTAGGATCATGTCCCCAATTCATGAGCGAGTAACGCCAGGTACTATTTTCCACATCTTCTTTGGGCCCTCCTTGTGAACAATGCCTTTTAATATAACCCACTACTTTCGCCATGTGATTCCATTGGTTCTCCGTCAAATTATCTTTATTGGTATTTTTGATCTTCACTATTCTTCTTCCTGATTGATGACCGGTTGATTCGCCTTCATCGCTATCTCCAACAGACTTACTTTTTTCGGTTTCAAGCCATTCTTCTAGCTCTTTTGGTGGCATGTTTACTAAGTCACGCCGTTCTTCCCAAATTTGTTCTTTCGATTTTTCTGACATTACTTTTTCTATTTTTATAATTTATTCGGTATCCAATTTTCACAGTTGCTCTATGGCTTTATTAATAGGTAAGTCCCCTTCTAATAGTTCTAGCGCTCGTTTATAGGTGCTTTTAGCGTCAAGTAGGTGGACAATTACTGAGGCTACATCAACCCGTGAAATGCTACCCGATTTTTTTTCTATCTTATCTCCTAACCTTATAGTACCTGAACCATTTCCATCTGTTAGCCGACCGGGCATTAATATTGTGTAATCTAATCCGGTTTGTAATAAATATTTATCAGCATCAGCTTTAGCTGCATAATAGTGCTCCATCTCAGCTGGCCATACTGAAGGATCTTTGTCTGCACCAAGTGCGCTCACTAATACAAAGCGGTTTACCTTGTGTTTGATAGCTTCATCTATCGCCTTTTTGGCACCGATCCTATCCACAAGATGCGTTTTATCTTTTCCTGTATGTGCACCTGATCCGGCCGTGAAAACAACAGCTTCAATACCCTTAAAAGCATGGTTAAAATCTTTTTCTAGATCAGCAAGAACAGTTTCATATCCCTGGCCATCATACTTATCCACTTGTGTTTGGTCTCTTAGCATTAAAACCGGCGGGTGTGCACTGTTTTTAAGCTTAGCGGCTAGTTTTTGTCCAATCTTACCATTTGCACCTATGATTAACGTCTTCATGATTCCTTATTTCGGTTAAAATTTAATAATGTAAAACATATTGTATCGCAACACTATAACATGCTTCTGATGTCATACCCCATGGTTGGATAGGTTAAGAGTGTGCTTTTCAACTTTTCATTGGTCATACGGTTGATTATAGCCAATGCAAAAAGATTGATGGTCTCTGCGGCTTGGGGACCTACCAAGTGGGCGCCTACTATTTCATCAGTACGCTCATTTGATATTATTTTAAAGGTGTAGGTCTCTTCCTGTTGGCGTTTAGCATTAAACCATTCCTTACCTTCTCCTATACTGATTTTAACATTTTTATATCTTGATCTTGCTTCTGCTTCTGACATACCTACTTTAGCCACGTTGGGGAGAGTAAAAACGGCAGAAGGAACCGTAGTTGCCCCAACTCCCGTAGCGTTTCCTTCTATTATATTTTTACTTACTATTTGCCCTTCAAGTCCTGATAATGGTGTTAGAGGCAATGAATGATCAGAAACATCACCACAAGCATATACTTGAGGATTAGAAGTACTTTGCAGATACTTGTTTACAGTGATACCTTTTTCACTTGCCTTAATCTCTCCTGACTCCAGACCAAGTGCATCTATGGCTGGTTTTCTACCGGCGGTGTTGAATACAATTTCTGCATCTATATAAAAACGTTGACTATTCTTCTTGTAGCTTACTTGCTTATGATTTTCAAATTGCTCTAGTTTATCGATATCAGCGTTTAAATCAAATTTGATCCCTTTTCTCTCCGATGATTTTCTTAAAGCAGCGGCTATTTCCATTTCGAAATTTGACAATATCTCCTGAGAACGATCCAGAACCGTTACATCGCAGCCCATAGTATTGAGCAAATGAGCGAACTCCATGCCGATGTAGCCGGCTCCTATGAAAATTGCTGATTTTGGTAATTCATCCAGGTTTAAAAAATCATCACTATTCTGAGCTAAATGCCCTCCTTCAAAAGCCAAATCAATTGGCTCTAAGCCTGAAGCAATGACATAATAATCAGCCTGAATCGTTTTGCCCGCTACAGATATGACTTGAGCATCTAGAAATTGAGGTGATTGGTGGTACAGATCAATGGACAATTCTTTTAATTTTTTCTCTGTAGCAATAGGAATGTGATCGGTAAATGTCTTTTTAAAGTTCTGAATCTTTTCCCAGGACACTTGGGGTATTTTTTCTACACCATACCCTAGGAGTCGGGTAGCACTATCCATGATCTCGGCGAAGGTCAACATCACTTTTTTAGGGTCACAACCTCGGTTGGCGCAGGTGCCGCCAAAGGCTCTCTTATCTGCTATGGCCACTTTAAGACCTTTTTCAGCACAGCTAGTGGCTACTTCTTGCCCCGCCGTTCCACTACCTATTACAAATACATCGTATTTAGCGCTCTGTACCATTTAATGTCTTTGATTCTAATGACTTTGAGGTACAAAATTAGTGCTGGTTTTAGGGAAGGTGGCTCCCATGTTGTAAATAGGCAGAGTCTTAAAGAATTAGCATTTTCTCACTGGTGCTAGCGTTCTGCCTGAAAGGTCCATCAAAAACCCAAAGGATTGTTTATTTGATCCGGAGTAGCGGGTAGTTTTAGTGAAGTTCCTATTTCCTCATTTAATCTCTTGATAAAATACGAAGCGAGTAGCGGTGATTCTTTTTCCAGGTTTTGGTGAATAAAGAAATAGAGATTTTTTAACCCTTGATCTTTCCAGACCTTTATTCGTTCGATCCAATCGTCTAATCTGCTGTAGTCGCTCTCATGATTAGCTCCTACATAACGGACAAAAGCTGAGGTGGTAGTCATTCGCATATGCATTATATCTCTTCTCCCCGCCGAATCCACCAGCATATTGGTAATACCATTTTCCTGAAAAAGAGTATACAGTTCGTCTGCTACATCCGGTTGGTTAAACCAGTCCGTATGTCTCAACTCAATGGCCAGAGGTAAGTCTTTCGGGAATTGATTGATAAACGCTTTGAGGCGTTTGATATTTTCATCTTTTGGGCCAAAATTATCATGAAGCTGAAGGAAAAGCATGCCCAGTTGATCACCAAAGGCCTGAATTCCCAGTAGATAGTCATTTAAATATCCCTGATAACCCTCGGCCAGCCGCTTGACGTGGCTCACATACCGTGGTAATTTTGGAAAGAACTTAAAATCCGCTGGAGTTTTATCTTTCCATTTTTTGATTTGATCTTCACTGTACAGGTTGTAAAAAGTAGCGTTAAGCTCTATGGAATTAAACTGATTAGAGTAATAATTCAACTCATCCTTGGTACCTCTCGGATAAAAGCCTTTTAAATCTTGCTTATTCCACTTAGCGCATCCTACACTTATCGTTTGTAGTGGCTCCTGATTACCAGACAGCACGCTCGCCGTTTCGGGATGGTCTGCCGGCAAAACAAAATCAATATCCTCAGGGTTTTCTACTCTTCCGAATTTCATCTGATCTCTAACTTTTGTCTGTTCACTCTAATCTCGTGAAGAATAACTACTTCCACTCACTGCTTCAGCCAAACTTTTGCCTCCTCAATAGAATAAAAGGTCTTTTGATCAACCGGTGAATCTGTATCTTGCTTCCTAAGTACATCCACCGAAAACCTTGTGAATATATCTTGAGAGTATACAAAGGCTACTTTTCTATAACCCGCATTGAGCGCCTTTGGATACCAATCATTAATGACATATTCAATGACACCCGTCCAAGTGCCATTAAGATTCGTATTATCATTGAGTAAAACTCCTACACCCTCTTCTGATATAGCCTCATAGATAAGTTCCAACCCTTCTATTACCCACTTATCGTTTACTTTCCCGTACCAATCTGCATAGAGCCAATTATTTTCCTCGTCCAGGTATAGTTTAAGTTGTTTTCCTTCTTTAATCAGTTTCATGTTATTATGACTTAAGCCTTATTCAATTTTCGAGTTAAAGTGATACCCTTATTGACGTTTAAATTTAAAATATTGATGCTGAATAGATTTACATTTTTAATTAAAAAAATAAAAAGTAAATCATTTTGTCAATAGATAATTAAATATTCAAAAGGGTTAAGTTCCACCTGCGTTTCAGAAGAGATTTTTTAATTTTAAACATTAATAATTACAAATGCCTTTAAAGGCTATGCTACTTTTGACCTCCATGATTTCCGAAAAGGTAATCTCGTATCCTGAGGAAATGAACAGTAGATAATTTATAACTAAAAAGAATGGAACGGGAGTAATGTATTTGTAATTTACAGCTTTTACAGCAAGTAAACATTTGATAATGAAATATATAGCTTTAATTGTTTTTTCACTTTTCTCAGTCAATTCACTACTCGGCCAGACCAGTGACACGCCACTTCCCAGTTATAATTGGAAAGGCGGTAAGACGGCAGGTGAACCAGGTTATGTTATTCTAAAGTCAGGAAAAAAACTGGAAGGTACCATTTCACTAAAGGGAACCCGTTCGAATGTGTCTGAGGTACGTTTTGAAGGAGATGGAAAGAAAATAGATTTCCCAGTTACTGCATTATCTAATTATGGCCTCACCAGGCCATCTCAAAATCAAACGTCCACTACTAAAACCAGCGGTCCCGTGAGCGATAGCCCTGCCAGTATGTATGAATGGCGAAACATGGGTACTGTAATGGATAAAGTAATAGAAACCAGTGAGCCACGAGAAGGCTACGTGATTTTAAAAGATGGTTCTAAAGTAGAAGGCATACTTAAACTGAAAAGAAAAGATGGTATTCTCACTAACTATGAAGTTAAAGGAGCGAGCAAGAAAAAGATAAAAGGAGATATAAGTGAGGTAGCGCGCTACGGATACAGTGTTAGCGCTGAATCCGTAGCACAGGAGAACCTGGCAGATATGGCTTCGAAATTTAGCAGAGGTACACTGAATGGCCAGCAAGGTGAGATTTCACAAATAAATATTCAAGGAAAATTCTACTCTAAAAAAGTGGTTTTCAGAGCAAATGCCGGCCAATTATCAGAACACACTCCCAAAGACACCGATAGCTTTACTCAGTTTATAGATGGGAACGAGAAGAAATTTATTGCTGTGGAAGACACCTTTGTGGAAGAGGAGTTTAACGGTGCTACATTTCAGTTTTATCGGAATCCATTTCCTACTACCATCAATAAATTCGCTACCAACATAGCTAAGGCGGGAGTTCAGGCTGGAACCTCTGCGGCCGCTCAAGCGGCAGTAAAAAAGGATGCCAAAGATCAGGGTTATGTATCCAATATGGATAGTGTTATAGCCGTATCAAGCAAGGAAGAACTAATTGGACTTAGGGATAATTTAGTGAATATAGGTGGCTACTCTAGTTCGGATCAACTTATGGAAAACTCAGATAATGAATCACTTAAAAATAATGTGAGTGCTTTAAATTTGGCAATTGCGGGAAAGGAAGCCGCTGAAAGTGAGGGTGGCATTTACAATAAGGAATGGATTATATTGAATAAGAAAACAGGTGAAAAAACCGTAGTTTATAAGAGTGACTATAAACAGCTGGTAGAACCTCTTTTAAAAGGCTGTTATGAGTATTTAACTCTGAGCAAAAGTGAGCAGAAAACTTACGAAAAGTGGAACTCTAAAATGCAAATGCTCGGACTATTGGATGGCTGTTACTAGTTCAAAAATTTAGCAGCACCCTCCCCCATCATAGAAATAGGTCCTGTCAGAAACATGAATATCAGAACGACCAAGGGTCTCTAGATTAGCAGCGGTTTTATCGCATACTGATAGCGGCTGATTATTCATAAGTACGTGCCCTTTTGCATCATCGTAATATTCCTTACTGCCAAAATAAGTGGCCGTTCGGCCGGTAAATACACATGGTCCGTCTTCTGGCATAGGGTCTTTAATGGCGCATACTTCTACACTTTCAATAAATATATTCTCTTTTGTGTTGTATTGCTTCTTATCTAAAATACGGTACGGCCTTTTTGCACGGATCTCTACCGTTCCGAAGCCGATATCAGTAATTAACTTTAAGTACTTCTCCAATGGAAGTGCCCCAGATAAGCAAAGTGCTCTAAGTCGCTCATCCTGTTTTAGGCTTTCCGGCATTTCCTGCTGTGCTATCGGATCTGATAGTACAAGACGACCGTGAGGCTTTAGCACCCGATACATCTCTTTAAGCGCTTGTTTTAGTTCAGCCTCATGGAATATATTGAAAAGGCAGTTTTGAGCTGCTACATCAATTGTGTTACTGTCAATTGGCAATTTCAGGGCATCTCCTTTCTTCACCGAAACATAGGAGGAATCAAACCAAGGATTAAGCTTTTCAGCTTCTTGAAAGTTTTCCTGGCACGCCTGGATCATTTCGTCCACCACATCTACTCCGATCACTCCATTCGCCTGCCTGCTGAAATACGAAAATTGCAA
Source organism: Bacteroidota bacterium (assembly GCA_039199635.1). GTDB lineage: Bacteria > Bacteroidota > Bacteroidia > Cytophagales > Cyclobacteriaceae > Fulvivirga. The sequence goes on from JBCCSU010000069.1 coordinate 19,044, forward strand.
TAACTCCATTCCGCCACCAACTCCTACATACAATATTCTTGGAGAATTAACCAGGTCTCGAGGATGCACCGTACTACCACACCCATA
>JBCCSU010000070.1:0-18546 GCA_039199635.1 Bacteroidota bacterium
AAGTAATCTTCAGATCTATCCATGGCCCCAACTTATTATACGCTGGTACTAGGAATTCTGCCAAAATAATTCCTAAAATAAGACTGACGAATACGACCATAAGTGATTCTAAGAAAAGCTGGGTTGCAATACCATTTCGTTCGCCACCCAATGCTTTTCTTACACCTATTTCTTTAACTCTTTTTCCCGCTAATGCGATGCTTGTGTTGGTGAAATTGAAACAAGCCACTAGCAAAATCATAATAGCCATTATCGTTGGTATCATAATAGATCCGGTTGGGTTATTTTGACCAAGACTATTTTCCCAGGTGTATCGTGCTTCTTCAGCCATATCCTTTAAGGGAGTCAGGTAGAATCTTTCATACTGAGCTTCCGGGTATGCCGGGTTTACGTTATCAATGTATTTATTAATAGTTTCAGTCATATGGAGTATATCTATTTCTCCTGAAATAAATGTGGCGTGTGTGCTTACTTTCCAACTATCATTTACATCTTGGTGAATCATCCTGTATGAATCATAAGACATCAGAGCTTCAAATTTAAAGCTAGAATTTAGGGGGTGGTCATTTATGACGCCATGGATCTGCAACTCAACTATTTTTCCAGCGACCAATAATTCTAAGGTCTGTCCAATAGCTTCTTCCGGTCCGAAAAGATCTTCTTTGATCTTTTCGGTTAGCACTACCCCATTATTACTTAAATCAAGCGTACCCGATTTTAAATCAAAGGAAAACATAGAAGTAAACGACTGATCTACAAAGGCGGATTGTGGTTTTAATACTTTTTGATTTATTCTGAAAACAGATTGACTTGCCCAATACCGGGCCGTTTCGATTTCAGGCTTTTTTGAAAGAAGATTAAGTGCCAGCGGAGCTGGTGTAGTGGCATATTTACGTGATTCACCCTGAACTTTTTTTATGGAATTGATTTTATAGATGCGATCTATACTCTTATGCCCGGCATCAAATTCATTATGAAATTGCCAATTAAAAAAAGCTACTATACAACAAGCAATACCCAAGGAAAGCCCCAGTGTGTTGATTGACATGTAAAGCGCATTTTTTTTAGCGTGACGAAAAGCGGTAAGGAAGTAATTACTGAACATGGCTACTTTAATTTAATGGTGTGTTCCTGTGCCGGGGTGCGGAATGAAAATACGGCTTTCTCAAAATCTGGAGGTCCGAAAAATGCGGAGGCATTATTAGAAAAACCAATCGGCTCATTAGGAATTTTGAACAGGTTTGATCCTAAGCGTCCGTCAGAATCCTTGTCATGAAAAATACTGATAGCATAATCACCAAAAGGAATCGCCAAATCACATTTCAAATTACCTTTAGCAGATACTTTGAATTTTCCCGATGTAACTACTCTTCTGGTTAGGAAATTTTCTTCATCATCATAAATAGCAATCATGATGAAACCCGTATTGGTCTTAATGTTCGTAACATTAATAGTGATCTTCTCCTCTTCTTGAAGGTTTGACCACGTAAACAAAAGTGAAAGTAAGAGTGTGGTTGTCATTGGATTTTTTTAACCAATTTTACACTCCTATTAAGGTCCTATCGCCCTAACCTACCCGTTTGGACCTCTTTTTACATGCTTTTTTTATACTCTGATGGGGTTTTACCGATTACTTTCTTAAAAATGTGATTAAACGATGATTTTGAGCTGAAGCCACTATCCAAAGCAATACCAAGTAGAGTTAAGTGCTTGTTCGCTGGGTTTTGCAATTTAATCTTTACCTCTTCCACCCGATATTCATTCACATAATCAAAAAAGTTTTTTTCTAAATTTTCATTGATCGCTTGCGATAAATGATTCTTAGAGATTTCCAGTCGAATAGCCAGATCGTTGAGGTTAAGCTTAGGGTTCAGAAAGGGTTTTTCGTTTTTCATCAAAGCTGAAAGGCGATCAATGATCTTAGATGATTCTTTATTATCAAGGCCGGATCTTTGGTACCTTTTTACAGGTTCAAATTGTGTTTTGTCCGTAAAGATGTTGGCTTGTCTTAGTCCAAAATACCCCATGAAGAAGACATAAATAGTGATCATACAGGAAGTCACATAGAACGCATATTTTGGTTGCATATTTATGTAAGAATCCAATGTAAAGTAAATGGTGAAAAAAGTGATCAGGAATGTGAAAATGGTGAACAGGATAAGGTTTCTAAGCCAAAGTAGATTGATCTTTTCCTCATAGGAAAATTCATTTTTAATTCTTCTGTTATGAATAGCTAATAAGACAATGCAGGCTGTAGGATAGCCTCCTCCTGAAAGTGCAAAAAAGGATGAGTAATAGCGAATAGGCCAGGGTAAATCACAACAGATATAGTGCATAAATCCATCATAAACCTTTACTATTGGTTCGCCAGGAAGGTTACCGTAATATAAAAAAACAGCGCAGTAGATAATATAAGGGGTGCTGTGAGTGAGATAACTTACAAAATCTGGCTTGCTCCGGCGTATTAAGGAAAGTACATACCAATAAAGCATAGGCCCCGAGAGCAACGGAAATCCAGATCCAACGATCAGTAAGTTAGTGCCTGGATTAAAGTGGTCATTGAAATTAGCCAGGAAGAAGACTAAATGAGCCGCACTGTAGACTAAGAGGGTAGCTAAAACGTAGTCCGGTTTGCCTTTATCTTTTTTGTTGAGAATGAGAAGGCTTAGAAAGACGGCTTGTACAATACCTAAAATGAGTATTGACGTCATTCTTTCCTATTTATTCTTCCAACCTGATTTACTGATATCTTCTACAGAATCGAGTACTTTAGTTTTGAGACTAGTCTTGTATTCCGACAATTTTTTTCCGATGTCCTCATCAAAGGCACCAATAATTTCTGCTGCCAGAATACCTGCATTTTTAGCACCATCAAGAGCCACCGTAGCTACAGGAATACCACCAGGCATTTGTAAAATGCTAAGAACCGAGTCCCAGCCATCAATAGAGTTGTTTGATTTCACTGGTACGCCTATCACGGGGAGTGTGGTTAAAGAGGCTACCATTCCCGGTAAGTGGGCAGCACCGCCAGCTCCTGCAATAATTACTTTTAAACCTCTTGCTTTGGCATTTTCTGCATACTCGATCATGCGATGTGGAGTACGATGAGCTGATACTATGGTTAATTCAAAATTCACTCCTAACTCCTCCAAAATTTCAGCCGCATCTTTCATAACCCGGAGGTCGGATTGACTGCCCATTATGATGCCTACTACAAGTTTGCTCATGCTATCACTTTCAACGTTTGTTTTACAAATTGCACTTTCTCCTTTAAACGTGCAATATCCTGGTCTACTATCGTAATGTGGCCCATTTTACGAAAGGGTTTAGTAAGTTTTTTACCATATAAATGTACATGTACACCTGAGGTAGCCATCACCTGATCTAACCCCTCATATTTAGCTTCACCCGTGTAGCCCTCTGCCCCAAGTAGGTTCACCATAGCCGCAGGTTGGATCAGCTTCGTATCCCCTAGGGGAAGATTGAATATTGCTCTGAGGTGTTGCTCATATTGTGAAGCAATATTGGCTTCAATGGTTTGATGACCACTGTTATGGGGTCGTGGTGCTGCCTCGTTAACTAAAACTTTATCATCTTGTGTTACAAACATTTCGACCGCCAAAATGCCGACCATGTCTAACTTTTGGATGACTTCTTTTGCAATTTTTTCAGCTTCTTCTGCTACATCTTCACTGATATTGGCTGGAGCAAAAAGATATTCAACCAGATTAGCTGTCGGGTGAAAAGCCATTTCCACGGGGGGGAAGGCCGTGATTTCGCCACTTTCATTACGTGCTACAGTTACTGCTATCTCAGTTTTAAAATCGATTAATCTTTCAATGAGACCCGGGGCCTCGAATGCTTTCTCAAGATCGGCCTCAGTTTTTATGATTTGTACACCCCGGCCATCATACCCCTCTGTAGCCAGTTTGTTCACCATAGGCAAGAAAGAAGCTTTTGCCATAACTTCATCTTTTCCAGCTACTTCCTCAAACGAGGCGGTTGGAATGCCGTATTGATTATAGAATCTCTTTTGTAAAACTTTATTCTTGATCAACTCGATAACCTCAGGTTGAGGGTATACTTTCTTGCCTTCTGCTTGTAGCGTTTTTAAAGCCTCAGTACTTACATTTTCAATTTCAATACTGATCAAATCACATGAGTTTCCGAATTCATAAACTGTGTCATAGTCGGTAAGCTTCCCGACAGTGAAGGTGGTGCCAATATTTTTACAGGGGGCATTCTCATCTGGATCCAGAATATGGATATCAATATTGAAGTCCAGGGCGGACTGGATAAGCATTCGGCCCAGCTGACCACCACCTAGTATTCCGAGCTTTTGTGATTGTATTGATTTCATTTTGAAGAAGGTGTTTGTGAGGACACAAACCACGGATTATTATTTATTTATCTCTTACTCAAGGTCAGTGTCCTCACAGACCTCTTTCTTAATTCAGAACCTTTCTTTATAATGCGTTAAAATACCAAACTCGTCTGAACCATCCTCATAAAACTTTGCTGACGACCACCTGTAATCTTCAGGATACTCGACTAAATTCCAATGATCTTGTAAGGGATTTAAATGTATATATTCCAGTTTCTGTTCTAATATGTCAGTATTATACATATGGATAGCTAAAGCATCTCGTTGCCAGAACCGATGCTTTCTTTCAAGGTCTTTTACTTTATAACCGGTTAATTGATGTTGATTTACTCTTAAAAATTCCAGGAATTGATGCGCGGTGAATTTGTTAAAACTGGCGTAAGGCATTTCTTTACCATTTTTTTCAAGCATCTCCCAAATCATATGAATGTGGTTGGGCATAATGACAAATGAATATATTCTGATTTTTCCTTTGCGAACCAAGTGCTGCCAACAGTTTATAATGATCATTTTTAAATCATCATTTTGGAGTAATCTCTTCCAATCTTTAATGGTGTCAGTCCAGAAATAGGCTTCTTTGAGAAGCATTTGAGATTTACGATGAGGCTTATCACTTTTATTCATGAGGTGATTTTGGAATGTGCGAGAAGTCTTTGGGGACACAGACCTTGGTTACAGTTTAATCCCTAGATTTTAGCAGAGCTAATTTAAGTTGAAAAAGAACTGGATTCTCTTCTGGTAAGAAATCATGAAACTTGCTTAACCATATATCGATTGAAGCCGAAACTTGTATGTTCCAACCCTTGAATGCATTAATCCTATAACCAGGACCTATTCCAACTAACCAGTTCAATTCAGATATACCTATTTTATTGCCTGGTACAACTGAAGGTTCTACTTGAGCTGATTCGGAAATAAGAAATGACGGATATAATCTGCTGGTAACTAAGAAATTATTGGTCGGATGATAACTCACTCCAAGTCCAATATCAACAACCCTTTTTTTCTGCTTGTATGTAATCTCCCCAACCGAAGAAACTAAAATGTCATCATCAGGATTTCTGGCCCTTAAGGCATCAATATCAATGACTCTCTGGAAGTTTCTAGTGTGATACTCTGGACTTAAAAAGATGGAAACCTTATTGGAAAGCTGATGAGACAATATTAATCCGAGACCGATATTTGTTCTTCCTTTATATTCAGAAAAACTATCGGAGCCTACGGGCCAGTAGCTCAAATAAGAAGGTATCAAAGTAACGCCATATGACCATTTTGATTCTTGACCACTAGCAGATAATACGGCGAATGATAAGATAAAAAACAATCTACTTCTCATAAAACAACCACCTCCTCAATCACATCTCCCATTTCCATATTGTGAACCACATCCATTCCTTCCTCAACCTGAGCAAAAATGGTATACCTCCCATCCAAATGTGGCGTTGGCGAATGAGTAACAAACCATTGGGTACCCTCTGTATCTTTCCCTGCTGAAGCCATACCTACTGAGCCCTCCTGATATCTGATATTGGCAAATTCCGACCGTATCGAATAATCTTCTCCACCATAGCCATCACCCCGATTACAGCCGCCCTGAATAACGAAATTGGGTACAATCCTATGGAAGTTCTTGCCGTTAAAATAGCCAGCATCCGCCAATTTGATAAAATTTAAGGCAGAACCGGGTGCCTCCTCAATCAGCATACGTAGCGTAAATTCTCCTCGGGAGGTTTTCACTTTGACTTTTTGATCTTTTTCAATAAGCTTAATCTTGTCCCAATCGATAGGATGATTGTATTCGTTTTCAGTAGTTGGAAGCTCTTCTTTTCCTTCAAAAAAGGCGATAACGTTATTCAACACTTGCAATGCCTCATTATCCTTAGGCAAGCTCAGTTGTTCTTTTGCATGGGTCAAAAAGCTGTAATCATCGTAGGCCGACCTGAAGTTCAGTTTAGGATCCAAAAAGAGGCCCGATATCAGCGCCACTTGAGCGATATCCCCCTCAGAAATTATACGCTTGAAGAGCTCAGCAAATTCCGACTCTGCGGTTTTTGGAAAATCTTCTGATCGGCGAATGGCCAAAAGTGCTTCAGTTCCTGCCGTTGCTACAACCTTATTACTATCACTAAATATTTTGTCTACAATAAAGCCTTTCGCTTCTAATTTTCCGCCAAGAGCTCTAAGTAGACTGGCTTGATAATAGGGGTTTTTAGTGTTTGCATATTCACTCGCAATTTCATCAAATCCATTGTCTAGCCCAGAAAATAAAAGTGCTTTTACCCTCCAGTTTTCGACTGTGCTGATAAGATCAGGATTAACACCTTTATTGGCCATTAACTGGGCGGCGGCTATCACTACATTGATGTTATCATCATTCAACAATGCTGAGATTTTATCTTTTACTGCTTCGTAATCAAAACTTCCAAGCGTTCGAAGCGCATTGATTCTTACACGATAATCCTCATCTTTAACTAAAGTCTCACTAAGCGCTTTTTGTGATTTCGGAGAAACTGCTTTCCTCAAAGCGAGCGTAACGGCCATCCTAACATTAGGTGATGGATCCGTAGATGCAGATTGTATTAATGCATCTTCGCGGCCAGCGAGTGAAAGGTTTGGACTTCTCGAAAAGAAATGTGCTGCCCCAAGACGGGTTTCATAGGAATTGCGTTGGTCTAGTAGCGTAAGGGCAATATCCAGATTAATGCCGTCATGCACATTTCGAACTCCTGAGCGGTATAACCCCCAGGCGAGGCCTTCTTTCTCCTGATCGCTATCGATCCGGATTTCTTGCATCATCTGAATCTTTGGCATAGTAATGACCTTACCTAAAGCTTCAATCAATTCTTTCCGCACCGCTACAGAATCTTCCCCTTGAAGCGCGTTATATATAGGTTCAATAGCTTGCTCATCGTATATCTGGCCGAGAGCATAAGCTGCTGCCCTGCGAACCTGAGCATTAGGATCATTTAACAAGAATCCCAGCGGCTTCACCGCTAGAGTATCTTGAACAGACGCAAATGCCAGCGCAGATTCTTTTCGGTACACAGGATTATCGTCATCAAAAAAACCTAATAAAGCTTTTGTATCACGTTTATCTTGGTAATCATAGATCTGAGCGATAACAGGATCGCTAAACTTATTTAGGCTTTTATCTGAAGGTTTTTCAATAGATTGCTGACACGCACTGATAACTACAATCAGTAGCATTAACCAGCCGTTTTGGATAAAATAATGTCTTAGTCTCATAATGCTGACCAAAGATAATAAATACAAAATATGACTCCATGAAGGGAGTAGGCCCTCAAGCAAAGCATGAAATTGAAGATTTATTTTTACAGTGATACAACCATCGTGATTAATTCACATACTTTAAGTTGTAATTAGGAATTGAAATTGAACTACACGATCCCAACCATCGAGAAGGAGTTAGTTAAGAAATGTCTTGGTAATGATCGGACGGCTCAGAGAGAACTATTCTTAAAGTATAAAGATGCTATGTATACTATTTTGCTACGTATGTTAAATGATCAAGAGGAAGCTACAGATGCATTGCAGGATACGTTCATCTCTGTTTTCAAAGGTCTAGAGTCTTTTAAATTTCAGTCGACTTTGGGCGCTTGGATAAAAACGATTACTGTACGCACGGGAATTAACAAGCAAAGAAAGCTAAACAAGTTATACTTTGATTCTATAAATGACATTTCTTCGGAGCCAGTAATCTGGCCTGAGGGGATGACTGGTGATACGTTGGAACAGGCAATTTCCAGCCTTCCGGATGGATATCGATCTATTTTCATACTTATCGAAGTGGAAGGGTATTCACATAAGGAGGTAGCAGAAATGTTACAAGTGAGTGTAGGGACATCAAAATCTCAACTGCACTATGCTAAGAAGACTTTGAGGAATTTATTAGACGGTCAACAATATTCATAATGGAGAGTAGGAGACATCTTGAGAAAGCCGTTAGTGAGTTGAGAGAGTTCAAAGCACCTGATGTTTGGCTCGATATTGAAGCTGCCCTTTCAACCCCCGCAGTTGGTTCTGACAACAATTTAAAAGATGCCATTCGAGATTTAAAGAGTAGTGAAGCTCCTGATGTTTGGCTACCTATTGAGGCATCTCTACCCAAGGTAGAGAGCAAACAAAGATTCATCTATTGGTCTGTGGCAGCATCTGTTAGCATGCTTATAATCAGCTTGGTTTTGTTTTATCAATCATCATTCAATAGGACGGCAGAAACCATTTCCTACAGCACGGAGGAGGTAGATTTTTTCGAAACTAGCTTAGACATTTCCCTCAATGAAACTGCTGATGATAAGATACTTGAATATGTTAAAAGGAACTGTAAAAGGTTAAGTCAAAGCTGTCAGAACCCTGAGTTTAAGGGCCTTTTGGAGACTTACATGGAATTAACAAATGCTAAGCAACAGTTAGAAATGGAACTCGCAAAAAGCACTAATCAGTCACAGCTTATGAAATACTTAATTCGTGTGGAAAAGAACCAAACGGAGGTAGGAAAGGATATGCTGAAGAAATTGAAATGGTCATGATCAGGCTTATCTATTATATCGCTTTTATGGCGCAAATAATCTTTTACCCTTCGTTCTTGGTTGCTCAAACCAAGGTAGAAGTAATTACCAAAACTGTTGAAAAGAGCTTTGTTTATAAATCTGGATATTCTCTTCAGGTCGATGGTAAATCTGCTAAAATAACTGCTAAAGGGTGGGACGGAGCCGGAATAAAAGTAGTGATGAAACTCATCTCCAAAGGGTTGACAGCAGATATGGCCAAAAAAGAATTAGAGTATCAGAGATATGCGCTAAATGAAACTAACAAGTCTATCGTAATTCGAAACTATCTACTACTACCGCGTGGTTTCGATGAGCTTTCAACTATACAGGAAACTGAAATTCAAATCTATGTACCCAAAAATATTACACTGCGGATCAAGAATGCGTTTGGCGAAACTGAGCTCAGCCGTATATCCGGACAAATATCTATTGAAAATGAATATGGCGACATTTTCATAAATGATTTGAAAGGCTCTGTTAATGTCAAAAGCTTTTTTGGCGATCTAAAACTGAATGCTCATTCCGGGACCTTGATTATGGATATCAGTCATACGGAAACCAGTATTTCTGGATTTTCGGGTAGTGCAAGAATTAATACCAACCTTGGTAATGTCTCTGTGCGAAGCCTTGGTGAAATATCCTACTTCAAAGTGATTGGAGAAAAAGCTGATATCACTTTAAAAGTCACTGATATTGATCTGTATTTCTGGAATGTCAGGTCAAAATATGGTGAAATTGAGGCACCTAATAAAATGACTAAAGGGATCAAGTCGATTAAGAATGCTAAGGTGGAGTATGGAAATCAAGGTTCTCCTAATATTCAGGTAACTACTGATTTCGGTAAAATTGAAATTATAGAATAATGCAAAAAATTGTTTTAGGAGCTTGGTTTGTGCTACTCGTATCTAGCCTCAGTGCCCAAGATGTTTCGATAAGCAGGAATTCAGAAGTCATGGACAGCACTAAATTTTCCAGTCTGATAAAACGCTATGAGCAAATAATAATGGCTGATAGAGAAGAACTGGCCTTGTTTAAGATTGATCTGCTCGGACCTCTGTTATATGCACTAGCTGCTGAGGACAGTGCCAAGTCTAACATTGCCAGAATTAGCTTTGAGAAGAAGTTTAAGCCTGAATGGAGTTGGATAATAACTACAGAAATCCAGGCCAATAGATTAGATATTACCGAACTACGCCAAAGGGCTGGAGCACGGTATTATTTCAACATGCAAAAGAGAATACTTAAGGGGAAGAGTGCTAATAACTTTTCGGCCAATTATTTAAGTGCTCGGCTCAATTACAAGCGTAGACCTGTAGAAAATGAAAATCAGGTTTCAATCGATCTTCTTTTCGGTATCCAAAGGCGCCTTTGGAAGTATGGGTATATCGATTTTGATATAGGTATCGAAAACATAATCGTACCCTACGAAAGCAAGTCTGCCGGTATTGATTTTACCTCAAGTATTCAAATCGGTATCGCCTTCTAGATTTTAACAACACTTTAAACTTTAATTATCATGAGAGTGAATTACACATTTTCTTGTATGGCACTGCTATGCCTTTTTTTAACCCTTTGCTATCAGGCTAAAGGCCAATCTCAGGATCCGCCAGACTCCGTACTTAGCCTTCCAACCACGAGGTATTTATCACTTGGTTTCGGAAGTGCTTATTTAAAGCTAAATGATGAGCATATGTCTCCTTTAAACTATAATGGAGGGTCTATTTATGCACAGCTTGGTGCTTTCAAAAGGAAGAAAAACAGCATTAGGAATCTTGCGATTGGGGGGTCATATATAACATTGGGTCCAATGGAAGATAACAGAGAAATTGATCCTCGCGGACAGTATCTTCAGCTAGATATAAACTATGCCCAGCACTGGTACGTGAAGTCCTTATTTAATAAAACGGTGAGATGGTATGCAGGTGGTAAGTTGAATTCTCATAGTAACATCAGGCTGAATGAGCAGCTAGACGGTGCATTCATTACGTTCCTTTTTTCAAATGGGGTGTATGCAAGCTCTTTAATGGAGCGTGAAGTGCATATTTCAGGACGACCGGTAACCATCAGCTGGCAAATGGATTTGCCTGTGGTCAATCATTTAATTAGGCCCAATTACCTTAACATTTATGATTTTGTAAACCCAGAGGGTGATTGGCTTGACGAGCGATTAGAGGATAGTAATTGGAGAACAATTAACTCTTTTACAAACATAGTATCAACCATATCACTGATCTATCCGCTAAGTACAAGCAATGCTCTGCGATTATCCTATGAATGGGATTTTTATTGCGTTCGAACAGGTCTGCCCGCTACTAGTGCCACCCATTCTTTCATATTCGCCTTTTTATTCCATTATTAAAAACTAAAAAATCATTTGAAATGAGACATTTATCAAGAATTCTTCTGGTTGTCAATATCGTTTTGCTTACTAGTTGTGAAGATCTATTCTTCGACCAGGATCCTACCAATGATGCGGTCACTAATTTTGACATCCTTTGGAATAGGATGGACGAGCGATACTCTTTTTTTGAATACAAGGAAGTAGACTGGGATTCTGTCTATCAGGTTTATCGTCCACGAGTTTCAGACGAATTAAGTACTCAAGAGCTTTATGACCTAATGGCTGAAATGCTAAATACATTAAGAGACGCCCACGTAAATTTGCGTTCTGATTTCGATATCTCTTTTTACAATTACTATGTTGATTATCCCAGAAATTTCAATTTTGGTGATTTGGAAAAGAATTATTTAGGAGATTATAAAATAACAGGTCGTCTAATAAATGCTATCATCGATTCCGTAGGATATATTTATTATCGCAGCTTTCAACAGCCCGTAGAAGAAGATGACCTTGACTTTTTAGTTGACCGTTTTCAAGGTTTAAAAGGCTTAATTATCGATATAAGAGATAATGACGGAGGGGATCCGGCCAATGGATTTAAACTGGCAAGAAGACTTACGACTGAGCGTACACATATTTACACGACTAAATATAAAAATGGGCCCGGAAGAAACGACTTTACCGAACCCTCTAAAGCCTATCTGGATCCTAATGATGAAAAGAAGTTTGACTTGCCCGTAGTTCTCCTAACCAATCGCGTCACTTACAGCGCGGGTAACTTCTTTACTGCTATGCTTCACGCCATCCCCAATGTAACAGTTATGGGTGATGTTACAGGTGGAGGTGGGGGTGTGCCATTAGGTTGGGAACTCCCCAACGGCTGGTATTTTAATTATTCAAATTCAATCACCTACATGCCTGATGGCTTTATCATCGAAGACGGTATTCCTCCTGATGTAAAAATTGATATCACTGATGAAGACAGGTTATCCGGTACAGACACTATTCTGGAGGAAGCTCTTGATTATCTAAAGAACTAGCTCTTTTCAGCACTAGCTGGTTCAGATCTAGTGTTTTGCAGATATACTGATGCGGGCAACATTATACCAAAAAAGATTAAATACAATGCATGGGATAAGTTCCCGTAGAAGAATGATTTTGCTAAAAGGAAACAAAGAATCCCTAGTACGTTAAGCATAAGTTTAATACGATTCATAATGAAGGATCAACAATGAAATAACCGGAGAGCGCGTGTGGAAAACCTTACTAAGCTTAAGCTTAGTAAGGTTACTTACTATGGATGCATATGTGCCTTAATACTCCTATCATTACCACCGACTTTACCATCAAGTTCATCTAAAATGAAGTTTCTTGTTGCCAGGCATTGTCAAGTAGTAATTCCATCTGTTGAAAGAGTCGTTTTTAATACAGCGTTTTTGTCTATGCAGTTTTTTATTTTCCTTTTATTCCTTCTTTTTCCATAAGTTCAAGTCCATAATTTCGAATGGTCTCTATTATCGGAATAGCAGTCATTCCTTTTTCCGTAATAGAGTATTCCACCTTTGGAGGTACTACAGGATATACTTCTCGGTAGATAAAGCCCTCTGCTTCTAACTGTCGCAGCTGAGATGTAAGCATCTTATCTGTGATGTGAGGAATATCTTTTTTAAGTTCACCATATCTGAATACTCTTCCTTTTAGTCTCCATAGAATAGGCATTTTCCAAGTGCCTCCAATTCTGTCCATTGCAAACTCTACAGGGTTGTAATACACTTTGTTATTGTAAATAAAATCTCCCATAAACCATTGATTTAATCAATACTTTCTAAAAAGTGAGTATCACTCCTATTGGTAAGTATATTGTTAAAGGTAAGTAGATATCTCAGGTTTGTATTCAAATAAATTTATACAAACGATAAAAATGATTTTAATCGCACTAGTATTTCTTTTTGACTTTTAGTTAGTATCAATCATAATAGTCTAATCACCCAAAAACTGAAAAAAATATGAATACACAGATAAAAGAAACAAACACTTATATACATTCTCACGGAATGCCTTTTAAAGGAAAAATTTTAATGGTAGTAAGCAGTCCTACTGTTTCAAAGCAAACGGGCTGGCCTATTGGTTTTTGGGCTGCCGAATTAACCCACCCATTACACGTTTTTCAAGAAGCTGGTTATGAAGTAGAATTAGTTTCAACCGAAGGTGGTAAAATTGAAATGGATGGCTATTCTAATCCCACGGATGAAAGTGGTTATTCTGCTAATGATGTCATTTCCTTAGGATATATGCAACTTGACTGGTTCAATCATATGCTAGAAAGCACCAAAAAACTCACTGAGGTAAATGCTAACGCTTATGATGCTATTTTCTTAGTAGGAGGTCAGGGTCCAATGTACACCTTTAAAGGCAATCAGGATTTAGAAAAGCTATTCGCCAACTTCTATGAATTGGGTAAACCAAGTGCAGCGGTTTGCCATTCTACTTCATTGTTACTTGAGGCTAAGAAGTCCGATGGAACTTTAATCGTAGATGGGAAAACCTGGACTGGCTTTGCCAATGCCGAAGAAGAATATGCAGATAATGCAGTTGGGCAAAAAACCCAACCTTATTGGATTGAGGAAGAAGCACGAAAATTGGCTAATACTCATTTCAAGGTTGTCGCTCCATTCAGTTCTTATGCTATTGAAGATGGTAATCTGATCACTGGACAACAGCAAAATTCAGGTGCGGCAGCCGCTCGATTAGTCGTTCAGCAATTAACCAAGTAAATCTTAAAGGCAATTTTTCCACCCGCAATTCTTCAGATGAAAGTATTTACATTTATTACTTTAATCTTTCAGTTGGTTTAATAGAAATACACGGGTTTTAAGGCAAGGCCTGAAACGGAAAGAGTTTCTATTCTCCTTCAGTTAATTTAGTGATGAATTATTATCTAGTTGGTTCTCCATTGTTCAATATATGCCAACCTAAAACATGACGGGAAACTTCCATGAATATAGAACTGTTCTCTGAATTTAGACAAATCGAGTATTTAATTAGAGTTCATTGGATACGGTTGGAAGTTGATAAAAAAGGGACTCAGTTCGGTTTAGCAACAAATTAGAATGAAGGCATATTCTCGGATATTGATGTTAGTCCAGGCATGTTTTGAAAATAACTTTAAAGTAAGCAAGTAGTATGAAATTAGCGTTTATCGGAATGGGTAATGTAGGATTTGCATTAGCCAATAATTTACAGAAAAAAGGACACGACATTTTCATGGCTCATAATGACATTAAAAGTGAAAGTGTATTAAAAGCACAATCGAAAAACAATGCGTTTAAAGCAATGGCAATTCAAGAGGCTATAATTGTTGCGGATATAATATTTCTGGCTACACCTTTTAAGGCTAACCAACAGATTTTAGAGCCACTGGATTTCAAAGGAAAAACTTTGGTGGATTGCACGAATCCCGTTGGTGCAGGAATTTCGCACGGACTTGAAAGTAAGATCTCAGGTGCTGAAAAAGTACAGGAATGGGCAAAAAATGCGAAGGTGGTGAAATCTTATACTATTTATGGTTTTGAGAATTTAGAAAATTCCAACTTCAGTGATTACCATGTAAAACCTGTAATGCTGATTGCAGGCAGTGATTTACAGGCGAAGGAACAAGTAGCATTCCTCAACAGCGACTTAGGTTTTCAAACCAAAGATGTAGGTGATTTATCTCAATCCCTCCATTTGGAGCATATGACTTTGCTTTGGGTTAAAATGGTTAGGGCTAATGGTAATCCAAATTTCACTTGGGCCTATTTGGAGCGATAAGGTCTTTCAAAAGGCATAGAACGGTGAATGGTATGCTGTGGTAGCGAATGGAATGAGATATTTTTCACATATAGTTGCTGCAATCAATATTCTTGTTTAAAATTTGATTTTAATATTTACGTAAAAGTCTGAATACTTCACTTTTCGCTTGTTTCCACTTTCAGCTAGCATTAGACATTTTTTATCTAGAATCATTGCTCCGGTAAATCCTCATTTTGGATCGCAGTTATCCAAGTTATTAATTCCAGTTTCCGACGTTCAATTGTAAGGATATTGGACTACTTATGTCTGCAAAATTATGACTACAGATATGACAATACACTAAGTAATCTTGATACTATTGAATCTGAAGCAACTCTAGATCCGCTGATAGTTGAAAGTAGTTTCTACTCGTTGAAATATTTTGAAGTCAGGAATAGCCGAAAGTTACTCCTGCGCCGGAATAGGCTCTTCCAAGTCTTCCCCCTTTATCTTTGCTTTGATCTTCGTTTCCAACTCCTCCATCAGCTCAGGATTATCCTCAATGATCGATTTCACTGCGTCTCTGCCCTGACCCAGCTTATTTCCATCATACGAGAACCATGACCCAGCCTTATTTATGATATCAAGCTCTACCCCTAGATCAATGATCTCACCCACTTTTGAAATCCCTTTACCGTACATTATATCAAACTCTACCACTTTGAAAGGTGGTGCCACCTTATTTTTCACCACTTTAACCCGTGTCCGGTTACCAGTAACTTCTCCGGGGCCCTCTTTAATTTGACCAATTCTTCGAATGTCTAAACGTACAGAGGCATAAAATTTCAAAGCGTTACCACCCGTAGTGGTTTCAGGGTTACCAAACATCACCCCTATTTTTTCTCTGAGCTGGTTAATGAAAATACAGGAGCACCCTGTTTTATTGATCGTACCCGTAAGCTTTCTAAGTGCTTGGGACATCAACCTAGCCTGCAAACCCATTTTACTATCGCCCATTTCCCCTTCAAGTTCTCCCTTAGGAACTAATGCGGCTACGGAATCAATTACAATAATATCTATAGCGCCTGAACGAATTAAATGCTCTGCTATTTCTAGTGCCTGTTCTCCATTATCCGGCTGGGAGATCAATAGATTTTCCGTATCAATACCCAGCTTTTCCGCATATGTTTTATCAAAAGCATGTTCAGCATCTATAAAAGCTGCTAATCCACCTGCTTTTTGAGCTTCTGCTATTGCATGCATTGAAATGGTAGTTTTACCGGAAGATTCAGGGCCATAAATTTCAATTACTCTACCTCTCGGGATACCACCGATACCCAACGCAATATCTAAACCTAATGAACCTGTAGCAATGGCCGGTATGTCCATAACGCGCTCATCACTTAATTTCATTACCGCTCCTTTGCCGTAGGTTTTCTCAAGTTTGTCAATGGTTAACTGTAGGGCTTTCAATTTTGCATCTTTCTCGCTCATTTCCTCTAAATCTTGGTGTGGTATAAAGAAAGTGAAGTTAATAAGTTCCCTTCAATTTTAGTGGTCCGCTTATTAAAAATCTCGTTGATCGCGCGTATCAATTTAATGCCTCTGTCTATATTGCAATCAATGAAAAAAATCTCCCTTATTCTGTTGATGCTAATGGTTGCTAAGGTTGCCATCTGTCAATTGGATAATACCGCTTTTGATCAGCTCGATCCGCTTATTCCACAAGATACTAATGCTCTTTTTTTTGGTGCGAATACCCTTGGCTTCACTAAGAACAATGAGTATTTCAATGATATAGCAGATGGTTTTACGCTGTTTGGCTTTCAATTTAACCCTTATTTCAGCTATCAGGTAGGAGATAAGTTTAAATTTTCCGGAGGTCTTTATCTACAGAAAGATTTTGGAAACAATGATTTCACCGAAATAGCACCAACATTTACGGCGCAATATAATTTTCTAAATGGACGTGTCTTATTTGGTACGCTTGAAGGGGCTACAACACACCAGTTGATCGAACCCCTTTTCGATTTTGAGCGAGTGCTTATTAATCGTTTAGAAAATGGTTTTCAATTCAAGATTGATAAGCCCAACCTATTTTTCGATTTATGGGCAGACTGGCAAAACATGATCTATCCTGGTGATAATGATCAGGAAGAGGTAACCGCCGGTATCTCATTTCGGAAAAGAGTACTAGATAAAGGAATAAGGTTGACTATCCCCGTTCAAGCTCTTGTGTTTCATAGAGGAGGGCAAATAGATTCGAGCCCGTTACCATTGCAGACTTATGTCAATACCGCACTTGGATTAATCTTAGACAAATCGTTACCCGAAACCAGGTTTGTGCGAAATCTGAGACTGGAAGGTTATCATACCTATTACCGTGATTACTCCAATACGCAGCTGCAGACTTTTAAAGATGGTGACGGCTTGTATCTAAATGCAACAGTCAATACTAAGATTCACTTGGATATAATGGCCAGTTACTGGAGAGGTAACGAGTTTATCTCTATTCAGGGAGGGCAATTGTATCCATCCGTATCGAGTACATTTAAAGATCCTACGGTGGTAGAACCTCAACGTGAGCTATTAATTTTTCGATTTTTGCATACTTTAAAAATAGCAGATCATATCTATGTGTCTACTCGGTTTGAACCACATTTTGATCTGGGTAATGGTGATTTTGAGTTTTCGCATGCTTTTTATGTTAGCTACAGGCCTCGTTTTTTTGTGTCTAGATTAAAGGATCGCCCATGATCAAAAAGTTTCTTTTAGGACTGATAGTATTATTGATAGGTATTTTGATCTACTATCATGACCTGGTTTATTATGGATTAGTACAAGGGAAAGGCCAGCTATCGATAGTTTGGAATGCAGAACCTGTTGAAGACTTTCTGGAAAATCCGGATACCCCTGATTCCATCCGTCAAAAACTTTTATTCATTGCGGAGGTAAGAGAGTTCGCGGTGCGGGAACTCGGCCTGAATGATACGGATAACTACACCACTATGTTTGATCAAAAAGGTAAGCCCATCTTATGGGTAGTTACCGGCTGTGAGCCTTTTGCCTTTGAACCTAAAACTTGGGATTTCCCGGTTGTTGGAGAGATGCCTTATAAAGGGTTTTTCATAGAAGAAATGGCTTATGAAGAAATGGCTGATGTAGAAGAGCAAGGTTACGATGTAGGATTGAGAACAGTAGGTGGATGGTCCACACTCGGCTGGTTTAAAGATCCTATTTTAAGTAATATGCTCGGTCGCAGTTATGGCGATTTGGCTAATCTCATTATCCATGAATTAGTTCATGCTACCATCTTTGTGAAAGATAGCGTTGTATTCAATGAGAACCTTGCTTCTTTTATTGGCGACAGAGGAGCTGAGATATTTTTAAAAAAGTATTATCCTAATACCTATTTAGTCGATTATAAAAATGAACTAAAAGATGAGCAGCTCTACATTGATCACGTACTAAGTGGTGCT
>JBCCSU010000071.1:0-18499 GCA_039199635.1 Bacteroidota bacterium
AAGGATATGCACGATTACTATAGCTTGGGGGTGTATTGGTGGCCGAACCCGGATACGGAGGATGGGCTGCCTTATGTGCGCCATGATGGGAAGAAGAACCCGGAATATGACCAGTATGATGGGGTGGTGATCCACAAGATGACGAAGGCAGTGTTTGCGTTGTCGTTGGCTTATTTTTATACGGATGATGAGTCGTATGCGCAAAAGGCGACGGAGTTTATAGATACTTGGTTTCTTGCTGCCGCTACCAAGATGAATCCGCACTTGGAGTATGGGCAGGCGATACCGGGGATTACGGAAGGGCGAGGGATTGGGATTATTGAAACGGGTACCTTGCTGCGGATTATTAGTGCGGTGGGCTTGGTGGAGCGTTCTGCGCATTTTACGGCTGCTCATCGCGATGGCTTGCAGGATTGGTTTAGGGCGTATACGCACTGGCTGGTGAGTAGCCAAAAGGGATGGGATGAGCGCATGTGGCACAACAATCACGGGTCTTCTTACGATAGTCAAGTTGCTGCTTTTTCGCTTTTTGTGGGGGAAGATTCGCTGGCTACGCTGATCCTCGACTCGGTGAAGGTGAAGCGTATTGATCGGCAGATTGAGCCGGATGGGAGCCAGCCTTGGGAATTAGAGCGGACAAAATCGATGAGCTATAGTATTAAGAATCTAGATCATTTGGTGGAAAATGCGATCCTGGCACAGCACTATGGCATTGACCTTTGGAATTATGAATCGGCGGACGGGGGCTCTATTAAGCAGGCGATTCGATTTCTAATTCCGTATATGCTGGGAGAAAAAGAATGGACTTACATCCAGTATGGGGGCCTGAAGAGCAAAAGGAACGATTTTAAGGAGCTGATCTGGGTGGCTAACCAATATGTAGAAGACGAACTCATCCAGAGGGCCTTCCGACAGCTGTGTGAAACGGATTCGAAACCAATGAACATCGCACTTTTATATCCTCGTCTGTAGAGCGCTAAAAGCATAACTTATGTATAAATTTTATCTCTTCTTGATCGTATTCCTATTGGTACAAGTTGCCCAAGGGCAGGAGCCGTCTAACATCGTCTTTGAAGATGAAGCAGGATGCCTGCGCTATGTGGCAGACGAGCAGGATAACCGAATTGTCGATTTCAGCTATGCGGGCTACCGGAATGGAGAAGTACCAATTCCCACCGTCCCTGTAGCGGCGACCCTCTCCCCTATCGAGGGAGATAATACAGCTTTTATTCAGCAAGCTATTGATTCGGTATCTAATCTGCCGCTTGGGGCGGATGGCCTGCGCGGCGCGATTCTGTTGGAAGCTGGGAATTATGAAATTCGGGGTACGCTGCGGATTTTCGGATCTGGGGTGGTGCTGCGGGGTGTTGGAGATGGTGCTGATCCACTAAATAACACGATACTTACTGGGGTAGGTAATGCGCCCGCAGCACGAACGATTATCGAAGCTGGGGGGCTAGCACTGGCCGATTGGACGGCGCAAGCGCCAGGTACGCTTTCGCCAATCACGAGTGATTTTGTGCCAGCAGGTGCCCGGACGCTAGAAATTGGCGCGCCAGAATTGTACAATACGGGGGACGAAGTCATCATTTTTCACCCGAGCACACCTGCTTGGCTAGCCTCTATTGGTAATGGCGCTACGGCTGGCGATGCGCCCTGGGCGCCGGGAGAGATTGATATTTTTTATAAAAGAACGATTACCAAGGTGAATCTGGCCAATAACAAAGTTACCTTGGATGTGCCCATCTACGATCATCTGGATCGCTCGCTCGCTACAGCTCAGATATATACATTAGCAGAGGCGGATATTAGAACAAATATTGGTATTGAAAACTTACGGATTGTTATAGAAACGGCTGGTGAATTTGACGAAGCACATGCTAGAAATGCGATTGAGTTGATCGGGGTAGAAGATTGCTGGCTGAGTGGTGTGACGGGCTTGCATTTTACCTATGCTATGGTTGATATGACGGTAGCATCTAGGGTGACCGTGCAAGACTGTAAGGCTTTGGAACCCCACTCGTTGATTGATGGGGGCAGGCGCTATAATTTCGCAGTCAATAGGAAGTCGAATAATATTCTGTTTACCAATTGCGTGGCTTCTGAGGGGCGGCACTCTTTTGTGAGCAATGGCACGAGTAGTGTCAGTGGGATTGTTTGGCACAATAGCAGTAGTGACGGGGATTATAGTACGAGCGAAGGGCACCGCCGATGGACTCAGGCCATGCTTTTTGATCATATCATTTTTACGAATCCTAATGTCAATCGACTGATGGGGCTGTATAGTCGAGGAAGCTTTGGTACGGGGCATGGATGGTCGGCGACGCATAGCGTGGCATGGAATATCAAAATGCCGAATGGTACCACGAATGTTATTCAGCGCCCCCCGAACAGGCAGAACTATGGCATCGCTTGCGATGGCTTCGTGACGGGCCAAGGGCCCTTCTCGCAACCTACTGGCTATATAGAAGATTCTAATAACGAACCCGCCATCACATCGCTTTATACCACACAATTGGCCAATCGACTGGAAAATGGCGTTCCGCCTGATGCACCTGCTCGCTTTACGGTAGAAGTGGTGGATGAAGAGGTACAGTTTTCTTGGCTAGACATTGCTGATGATGAATCCGGCTATGTCATCGAGTTTTCTACGGATGGAATTAGCTTTGAGTTACTCATTGAGCTTGCAGCCGATGAGACCAACTACACGGTTCCTGCCACTTCATTTCCCAATCAAGCAATTTACCTACGGATGTATGCCAATTCTACTACTTCCTGTCCTTCTGCCTTTACCTACACGGCGATTATCGACCCCTTGGTAAATACCCAAAACCTAATAGCCTCCACTATCGACATTTTCCCCAACCCTGTCATAGATGTCCTTGACATTCAGGCAGGAAACGAAGTAGTCAGCCAACTCCAATTATTTGGCCTTGACGGAAAAATTACAACACCCACTTTTACTAACCATAAAATCAATGTGTCCGAGCTAGCCCCTGGCATCTATTTTATCCAAATAGAGACCAAAAGCGGCAAGCGCTTTGTAAAGAAATTTGTGAAGTCGTAACAGGACATGATCATTAAAAACACAGCATTATGAGATTAATTCAACTATCCATTCTTTACGCTAGTTTATTCATTTGGAGCAACTCGCTACCAGCACAACTCATCGCGGAATACTATGACACTGGCACCTTAGAAAGTATCAGTACGGGAGGCGCGGCGGCAGCTACCAGTACATTCGACTTGGATACCGACTGCGAGGCTTTTCGTATAAGCGTCACCAACCCAGCCAACAACCCACTACCGTCGTTCAATGCCTATATTTTTAGAACCAATGATGCAGCAGGTGATCCAGTATTAGACATTACCGATAATGTAAATGTCACCATGCGCGTGCGTTCGCTAGAAGCGGTGAGAATAGATATATTATTCCGTTCAGGCGGAGGTACTTCCTCCGAGCGATCGGATCGAAAAGGCTTTGATGTGCCTGCGGGACTAGATGAGTGGACGGAATTTACCTTGACTTGGGAAACTTCTGACTTGGCAGGATTTGTACCTACTGATCTAAGAGATATGTGGTTTTACCTGGATCGGGGTACTGAAAATTTTGCCGGCAATGAGCTCTACATCGACCATATTGTAATAGGCGGTATGGCCGATGCAGCGCGCAACTCCCCCTGCATGCTAGGCGACCCCACAGCCGCTTTAATCAGCGATTACTACGAAGGCGATTCGCTAGCGAGTATTAACACCAATAGCTCTGCGGGGCAAGTGAGCACCTTTGTGCTGGACACCCTTTGTGAAGCATTTAGCGTAAGCGTAACCGATCCTGTCAATGAGCCCTTATCGGCTTTCAACGCCTATATTTTTAGAACGAATGATACGGAAGGAAATCCCGTTGTAGACATTTCAGATAACGTAAATGTAACCATGCGCGTGCGTTCGTTAGAAGCGGTGCGAGTGGAGATACTATTTCGCTCAGGTGGCGGCGGTTCCTCGGAGCGCTCGGATCGCAAAGGCTTTGATGTGCCTACAGGCTTGGACGAGTGGACGGAGTTTACGCTGACGTGGGAAGCGGGTGACTTGGCAGGTTTTGTACCAACTGATCTGAGAGATATGTGGTTTTACCTAGATCGGGGTACCGAAAACTTTGCGGGTAATGAATTTTACATTGACCACATTGTAGTGGGTGGCATGGCGGATGCCGAGCGAAATTCTCCTTGTATGTTGGGTGGCCCAATGGAAGCTTTGATTAGCGATTATTATGAAGGCGATTCTTTAGCAAGTATCAATACAGAAAATACCGCAGGCCTAGTGACTACCTTCGTGCTGGACACGCTTTGCGAAGCATTTAGCATCAGCGTAACTGATCCTGCAAATGCACCACTATCAGCCTTCAGTCCTTATGTATTCAGAACCAATGATGAAGAAGGAAATCCAGTCTCCGATATTACCGATAATGTGAATGTCACCATGCGCGTACGTTCCGCTGAAGCGGTGAACCTGGAAGTGCTCTTCCGCTCAGGCAAAGGCACCTCTGGAGAGCGCACTGACCGAAAAGGCTTCAGTGTACCCGCAGGACTGGACGACTGGACCGAGTTTACCCTAACTTGGGAAGCAGGTGACTTAGCAGGCTTCGACCCAACTACCTTGAGGGATATGTGGTTCTACCTAGATCGTGGCGATGAAAATTTTGCAGGTAATGAATTCTACGTCGACCATATCGTCATTGGAGGCATGGCTGATCCAGAGCGGAATTCGCCTTGTACGTCCTTTAGTCAACCCACCAGCTTTGAAGAATATTTTACGGGTGATTCTCTAACTACTATCAATACCGAAAGCACAGCAGCTCTAGTCACTAATTTTTCTTTGGATACCATCTGCGAGGTGTTACTATTGTCTATTACAGACCCTAATCTGGAACCCCTACCGCCCTTTAACGCCTACATTGTCAACCCGCTTAATGATGCTGAGGAAATCACTAATATTGAAGGCATCGTCAATACCACCTTCCGAGTAAGTTCGCTGGAAGCAGTGACGATTGGTATTTTATTCAGATCAGGCGAAGGAACCACTAGTGAGCGTAGTAGCCTCAAAAGCTTTACCGTGCCCGCAGGCTTAGACCAATGGACGGAATTTACCCTCTCGTGGGATGCTAATGAATTAGAAGGCTTTGACCCCACCGACCTGCGAGATATGTGGTTTTACCTCGACCGAGGCGTCGCCAATTTTGCCGGTAATCAACTCTATATCGACCACATCACCATTGGTACCGCACCCGATGCCAATCAGAATTCTAACTGTGTTTTTGTGGACGTTCCTCAAAATTGGACAGAAAATTGGAATACAGACACCCCTACTGAATTTACCGGCAGTGACGTAGAACGCCTCAATATCACCATCGACACGACTTGCGAGGAAGTACAACTAGAAGTGATTGACCCAACAGGCAATCCTTACCAAGCTTTTCGTCCGCTGGCGCTCAACCCCGTGGATGAGAACGGCCTAGACATTGGCTTGATCAATGAAAATCCTTTTGTCAATATCCGAGCTAGAAGTGCCGAGACGGTAGAACTAGGAGTACTACTGCGCTCCCGAGATGGCACTGCCGACTTTAGAACCGATCTCCTAACCCAAACCATCATTGGTGATTTGACCGGCTATTCTAATCTCGTCTTTGAATTCGACGCCGCCAGCTTGGGCGGTTTTGACCGGGAAGATTTCTTAGACATCTGGATTTACCTCGACCGAGAAGTAGACAATTTTGCCGGCAATGAAGTCTATATCGACTATGTTTCGCTAGGCGAACGACCTGATCTCATGGACTACTCCCCTTGTGGCTTACCAGATATTATCATAGACAATACCGAAGACTTAATACTGGAAGCAGTAAGCATTTATCCCAATCCCACTACCGACCGCTTGACGGTAGACATCCCTTCATCTAACCAATTGAAGGGCCTTGACTTTGAGGTGGTTAATGTGCTAGGGCAAACCGTGCTCAGCCAGCGGCTATCTGCGCAGCATACCTTGGAGCTAGATGTTTCGGCACTGGATAGTGGAGTGTATTATCTGAATATGCTCATTGATAATCGAGTAGTCAGAACGGAGAAATTTATTAAGCTGTAGGCTTAAAATTAATAGCTCCAACAATAGAGGCGCCTCAACTGATTGGGTTGGGGCGTTTCTGTTTTGTATTGCTTATTTTGGGCAGCTCGTCCCGCTATCCGCTAAAAGTCGGCAGTGCCAAAAGCTATGCTGCCGTTCCCCTGCTAGCTGTCTTCACTCCAAGTATTCGCTCAGCCACCTAGCAGGGGGGCAGCATTAGCCTTTGGCCCTACCTCCTATCGCTTCTATCGGGGCTGCGGAAAAAACATGTTATTTTTATGCCAAAGAGCGGAGCTGATACTATTTATCTTGTTGGCAACAATTACAACATGAATAGAAGAAAGATATATTTTTATAGCGCTCTGATCTTGACTTTAAGTGTAATTATACTTTTAGTTACTGGTTCTCCTCTACTTGAAATTACTTTAAATTACAACCAATCCATCCCTCTAGGAACTTTTATAACTTGGACTGGTATGATTTCATTACCACTAACGATATACTGGGGAGTAAAAGAACTGAGAAACCCATCGAGCCAACTGAATAGAATGCTCTCTGGGTTCCTTAAAATCATCATCATTCTTGGAATTCTTTGGGTTCCAATATGCTATTTACTTGCAGGAAATCTTTCATTCACATTTTCCAATAAAGAAACCTTTCAGGGCGGACAGGTAGCCATGAGATGGTTTTGGTGGTTAAGCTATGGTATTGGAATTGGAGCACTACTGATATTAATCGTACATTGGATCTCATTACTCTTCAAAAAAAAGAAAACTACCTCTAACAATTTGTAGTCAAAATTGCAGTTGATGCCCCAAGAGCCTCGCCAGTGCATAGCGGATTTGCAATCCGCTATTGGATTAATCTGACAATTACTATCTTGAGTATCTCTCACGCTCACAGTCATTTTATTTCTTAACAAGGTCAGGGCAGCTATTTGCTCAGGCCCTGTAAAGTAGCGCTGAATTAATTAAGAAAGGGAATCAAACTAAAGCGCATCCATTTTAACAAATATGAAAAATAAAATTGTTCCCTGAAGACTAAAACAACTTGCAACTGAGGAAAATAAACACCATATTGTGTTTGTTATGATCAATTAATTTATCTCCATCTCGACCATTCCATTTTTACTGATCATTTTTTTAAATTTTATGTAAGACACCACATTACTGTAATTATTAACAGTACTTTTCACAGGATATAACATTAAGATTAGAACTACAGTAGCTGTCTACTTAACTAGGTAGGCCTATCACGCGCATTATTCTATTATTCACTATAAACAAATAAAATGAAATCAAATCTTTTTTTTCGCGCACTCCGTAATACTCTCCGGTTTCTCAAAAGGGAGAAATTACTTTTTACTGGAAAGGGAATGGTTTCCCATCGCTCTATTCCATTAGATCAGTTTTTAAGGCAATTATGTGTTTTTTCTCTATTACTAGTTATCTATACTATACCCGTAGGTGGGCAGGATCTTCTAAAGGTTAATGAGCAAGGAGATGTCGTCCCAATTTGTGATCCTCGTACTTCTCCATTTGATTGCCTTCGGAATATCGCTAATGATTCAGAAGTTATTTTCGAAGGAACGGTATTATCTAGCAATTTTTTTGAAGCTAGAGATGAGAAATGGTTCATTAAAGTTACCTATCTGGTGCATAAAGTCTTTAAAGAATCACCATATAATATCCCTGATACCATATACACTTTCATTGCAACAAGAACTCCAGATGACGTGAGAGACGGTAAGCTATATTACAATAATTTAAAAGAGAATGAACCTATTGCACTAGCTCCTAAAACAGGTAAGACTGGGATAATATACTTAAACACCAATTATGATTATGCATCTCTTTTTGAAGAAGTCCCTTTTGAAGTAAATGTTTTCTTATTGTACCATCTTGTTCAGGATGAACCCGAAGACGTGTTGGGTAAAGATGAAATTATGTTTGTTAGAACTCCATCTAAGAGTGTTTTTGATCAGGCTAGTTATATTAGATTAGGATTTTCCAATGTTCAGGACATTTACAATATGATTAGTTTAGATACTAAAGATAAGTTTATAGATAAAACAAGGAAAAGATTTAAAAAAAAAGTTAGCACTACGAGAAATTTTCTTGCTCCTTCAATCATTTTCTACACAGAAAGAGTGCCAGCAGGAAGTGGTGAAAAGTTAATTATTCAAGGAAGTAATTTAGGAAGTCAGAATGTATCCCATATCAGATTAGAATACAATGCAGTAGCTTCTCTGATAACACATCTAATTATAGATAAGAATGCACTGCCAGAAGGCTATATACAGACATGGACAAATGACAAAATTGAAATTGAACTCCCAAGTGTAATCGCCTATTCCCGCCGCATCGGTCAAACCAGTTACTACTTTCCAGCAACAGCCTTACCTATAAGCGGTCAGATTAGAGTTGGGAAAAAAATATTAGGAGATGAAGAGTATACATATACACCTTTAAGCAATGATTACTTTTTGAATATTCCTTACACTCTTGAGAATAAAGCTATAGGACTTTCTATTAATGAAGATGATGGCAATAGTGTTGAAGTCGAAAAAGTAAGGAAGCTAAAATTTTCTCCAAACAGTTCAGATGGTGTAATTGAATTCGAAGTTCAGCCAGAATTGAGAGATAATACTACGGTTTGGAATCTAATTCTAGAGGCAATGAACGAGTGGACATGTAGAATAGGAGTGGCCTGGAAAATCAAATCAGAAGATGAAGGTATCGCAGGTTCCTTCACGGAAGGTGATGGGATAAATTCTATCTCTCTAAAAGACGCTAACTTGGGCAGAACTACAGAAACCTCTTGTAGTGGAAATGACAATTATGAAGTAATAAATGAGCTAGACGTCTTTTTAAATACATCTTCTATTAATACATCATCTTCGGAAAAGATATATAATATCATTCTACATGAATTGGGACATACTTTAGGACTACAGCATACTTTGCCAGAGCCAAATGGAGTATATGATCTTATGACACCTGGACCTGATAAGGTAGCCCTAGGAATTCT
The DNA here is from genome assembly GCA_039199635.1 of Bacteroidota bacterium. GTDB lineage: Bacteria > Bacteroidota > Bacteroidia > Cytophagales > Cyclobacteriaceae > Fulvivirga. The sequence goes on from JBCCSU010000071.1 coordinate 9,142, forward strand.
GCCTGGAATATCAAACGATGATTTAGAAGGTGTTTCAGCTATGAAAACGTTAGGTACGACTGACTGGATTTGTAATTCAGCAGCCAATTTTGATGCAACTAGGGCTATGGGCGAATTCTCAGTAGATATCACTCAATCTTCTGGAGCAAATCAAGCAGATGCTTCGGTCGATTTAACAATTGAAGATTTGGGGGATGCTTATACAGTACAATGGAGTAATGGTGCCACAAGCGAGGATTTGACCAACGTAGTGGGTGGAGAGTATACAGTAACTGTCACATTCGGTGGAGGACAATGTCAAGAAGTAATTGATGTGGATGTTTCTACTTGTCCAGAAATCACCGTCAGCGGTCAATTTAATGCTATTGATCCGTCAGGATGTGGCCAAATGGATGGTAATATCTATGCAAGATTTACTTCGGCAAGCGGCGGCCAATCACCTTATACTATGCATTGGGAAAACGAACAAGGAGAAATTATACCAGCCCATGAGATGAATGATCTACCGAGTGGTGAGTATTGTAGGGTAGCAACAGATGCTAATGGATGCCAAGGAAGAAAATGTGTGAGTATTCAATCACCAGGGGATCCTCAAGTGGTGCCGTATGTGATTTTACCTGACTGTGATGGACAAGGGAATGGTTATATTTATTTGGAGGCTTACAACTCTGCTAATTTAGGGTTAAACTATGATTTTCACTGGAACTTTGGAACCACTTATATTAATGTGAACACAGTTGAATTAGACAATCTGGAAGCAGGAGATTACTCCGTAACTATTACTCCCACTATAGCCATGGACCCTCCCTGTGAAATTACCTATGAGTTCACGATAGAGCCTTTTGATAGTGAGCCTGTAGAAGTTTTTTCAGATATTGTCCATCCCTGCCCTGACGATAATAATGGAAGTATAGCTCTGACTATCTCAGAAGGGTACGGAGAATACTATGACGTAAGTTGGAATGACAATCCCTCACTAAATACTCTGCATAGAAACCATTTACCAAAAGGTACATATACAGTAACAATAACAGACCACTGTGGGTGGGTTATTGAAGAGACTTTTGTTTTAGAACCGATCAGTACTTCCCTTACTAAGTATCCAGGCTGTAAAGATGAAGGGGAAATTTTTGTGGAAGCTACTGGAGGAAACCAGCCCTACACTTACTTATGGAGTAACGGACGCAGTTCGCAATTTGAATCAAACCTACCACGTGGATATTATACAGTAAGGGTTTTTGATCATCAGAACTGCTTAAGTGAGGAAACTGCTACGTTAATAAACAAGGAATATGTTCTCAATGAAACCAAACCCTGTGAAGGTATTCAAAATGGAAAACTTAAACTACACATATACAATCCAGAAAGCGACAATGTTGATCTCTTCTTTGAGAATATTGAAATAGAGACTGGTGCTCCACAAATGCTTACTACATTCAATTTTGATAATCTTATTGATAGAAACTATTCCTTACAAGTCTCTGTAGGAGAATGCATATATAATGAGACTATTCAGCTAGATGCGGACAATACGGATAAGGTATTTTCTCATGCAGAGAATGGGATTTGTTTTTATGATGATGTTTGTCAAGGAGAAGTAATAGGAGAAAATACATATCAAGAGCCAGTTTACTATGATCAGCATTTAGCATACGGTGATATATGGGGAGGTTGTTCTTTACCTGGTTTTTGCAGTACTTTTCCAGATCGAACTCGTGTTGATACATGGAGTTTTGATATACGCAAGGTAAAAGGCTTTGAGTATTGGATGATTTTACAAGCAGCAGAAGCCGGAGGTGAAGTTTCTTACGACGATCTTCAAGAACTAAGGCAATATTACATAAATCAAGGTATCAGGCATTGTGAGGTTGTTAGATATTGTCCTGCGACATTAAAAATTATAGCAACTCTTGATGCCCTATTTAATGATGTAGATGGAATACATCAACTTGAGGATGATTGTTGGCGAATTGATTGTGTGGCGCCATCTAAAGACAGAGTATTTTGTATTAGCGGCTCGGTGCCTCCTTATTTTGAAAGTTCAGTGGACTACAGCAGTATAAATCCTGATATTGAAGTTTGTGATATCCGACAATACCCCATCTATCAACTAATTTTATGGTTAGCAGACCTGAACAATTTGCCTGGATTTCCTAATTCACAACTAGCTAATTTTTTAGGAGAGGTTATAGCTGATCCAATAAAGTCAGAGAAAGCAAAATGTATACAGGTAAAGTTTTGTAGAAATAATTTTTCTCTCCCCGAGCCAGTGGATTTTACTGTCTTTGATTGTGATGCTCACCCAGCTTATTGTACTTTAAGCTACGATACTGGTGATCCTACTAAAGTATATACCGATTGCTATTTTGAATTTATAAATCCTAGATTTTTTGACCAAGAAGATGATAACACATCACCTATACCTACTGTCTTTACGACACAATTTCCGGGGCCTGATTTATTTTTACAGGACAATGGAGCAGAATCTGACTTACTTCAGTTCTTGCCCGACAATTTTGAATCTACTTATTTTTCACGCTTTGGACAAGTATCCGGAGACCAGACGAAAATCCCCAAAGGCATCTTCAGGACAGGGGATCATCAAGGAAAATACTTTAATGATTTCACACATTCTGCCATATATCAAAGCCTGTCAGGAGCACCAGGGTTAGAACATTTTTATGATGACTTTGATAAGGATCGATCCATTTATATCCTTGAAGGGGCGACTAATAATCAACTTTCAGTTGTGTACCGTGATCCATTAGTTGAGTGGAATCACAATATGAGTTCATCAGGTTTAGTGGAGATAAAAGAGTTGAACGTTGTAGGTAGAAATATCCATTTAGGAGTCCTATATACCGGTACTCTTTCTTATGAAGGAACAATCATTGCTGAAAGCTCAGAAACAGCAGCAGCTATCGTGGAGATTTCAGATGCTGGTAATCTTCTAGATGTAAATACAATCAACAATATCTTTTTTGGTGATTTTTCTAGGTTCATTAAATGTAGCACTGGAATAACTTTTTTAGGTAGATACGCCAATGATAATGTCAAAGTAAATGATACTGTGAGACCTATGGTAAAACCCCAAGGGCAAGTGCAGGTACTTAAAGACGAAGGCGGAACCATTAAAGTTGTAGAAACAGTTTCCTTTAGCTCTGGATTAGAGGTACTAGATGCACATACTAACGGAATTATCAATGCTTATATAACCCAAGGTGCAGGCACTGTTCGATCAAATGCTGGGATTGTACATTATAACTTTCATCAGGAAGTAACTCTTCTATTAATGGATGCAGACAATAATCTATTATGGAAGAAACCAATAGCTGTTGGTAATGATCTCCTGTCTAGTGAAGTAAATCTATTGCAAGAAAAGGAAATAACTTATGCGGCTATCACTTTCTCAGGCGTATTCGAAATAGACGAGTTAACCTTTAACTCAGAAGGAGGGAAAGATATACTGATTCTAGCCTTTGATCATTTAGGCAACATAGTAGGCCATCAACATTATGGCTCTCCAAGTAGTGAAGTTGTAAAAGAAATATTCGTTAACAAGCAAGGAAATATTTACATAGGTGGTGATGTTATGGGAAATACTCTAAGAAGGCAAATAGGAGCTTTTCACTTTATCAAAAGATCACCAAATATTATCAATTCGTTTATTTCTTATATCGAAGGAGAAGATTTGATTGGAAATACTTCAGCCCTTCAGGAAAATGAAGAAGATAATATTCGTAATACCATTGGTAGGGTCAATGAGCAAAGTATGCTAGAAGTATTTCCAAATCCATTTACTCAAGAGGTAAACATTTCCATCCAGATTCCAGAACATCTTTTAGGAGATAATATTTTTGTGAATGTAACTGATATCCTAGGACATAATATCTTCGAAGAAGAAGTTGATTCATCTCAGGAGTATCAAGTTGTTACAATTACTGAAAGCTTAGAATGGCCATCTGGTATCTATTTAGTTAATTTACAGTCGAGTGATAGATTAACTCTTTCAACTATAAAAATTATTAAAAAATAAAGAGAACGTACTCACATCTTACTCTTGAGTATGGATGCTAGACATAAATCATACGATATAGCATGAGAGTATATTCGTCTGCAAATATAGAGTATGTTTTTATAGAAGAGATTTGGAACTTGGTAGCAAGGTAAACTAGTCTACCAAATCTCATAGTCACTCTAGAAAGTACAAGATTTTAACTAATATGAGGAGTCATCCTAAGAAGATGACTCCTCTCAATATATCTAAACACAGAACTCCATGAAAAAAATCACCCTCTACATCATCTTATTACTCACTTGCCACATGGTATTAGCCCAAAGTGATAAGTCATTCGAATTAGAACATGGACTAACGCTAGGTACCAGATTGGACTCAGACGAAGATTTTGCCTTTCAGGTAAATGGATATGGGTTTGAAGGGGGATACTACTTTTTAAAGAAAATAGGCAAAAGAGGGATGATAAGCATTGATGTAAGACTAGCTTATGCACAGAGCGAAAGAGTATTTAAAAATGTTATCGACTTAAATACTTCTTTTACATTGGCCGATTCGATTTTGACAAGAAGATCCGGCCAGATGAATTATAGAAGCTTGTCATTAGCGCTTCCTATTAGATACCGATACCAGCTTAGCGAAAAAGTCCCCGTTTTCTTACTGGTAGGTTTTAACCCTTACTTCAATCTCTCCAATAACACCACCTGGTTTTTTGACGAATTCGAGTATAATAGAAACACCAATATGGATATTTCCGCAAACAGGAACCAAGAAGAAAAGGTGAAGCACAGGCTTTACAGTAGAGATTTCATCATGGCAGGGGTCGGCTATAAAAAAGATCGATTAATGGTGGATGTCTACCTAAGTAGAGGAAGTGCTTTTTTGGATAATGATTTCGTTAGAGGAGTAGATAAAATATCAGTAGTATTGAATGCTTATTATAGGTTGAATTGGAAAAGTAAAGAATAGTGATAAACTTACTCAACCCCATGATAGCCACGTTCACATACCCACGAAATATGCAGCATGAACAACAACTTCCCTTAATCATTCATTTATGATCTTACAACACCATACTGCAATCCATATCTTACTTATCGTAATTTGCTTTACTTCTTTTAGCTGTAAAAGTGAATTACCAATGAATACTAATAGCTCCGATCAGCTTTGCTTGGAGGTTATAAAAAAGGCTGAGGCCTACACGCTTTACCAAGCAAAAAATACCAAAGCTACGTTGATTTTATACCCCGGTGGGGGTACCGATGCTGCCTACACCAAACAGGAATTTGATATCGTCAATCTTGCTTGTGCGAGCGACATTTCTGTTTTGATGATGAATTTTAATAGATCCATCTGGATAGAGGAAGCTACGGCGAAAGAGCAATCCGAACAACTAAAATCCATCCTAGAAAAAAATAATATTGCATCAAAAATCACTTTTATAGGTGGGATGTCTATTGGTGGGAATGTAGCTTTAGCCGTATCGAATTATTTAATTAAAAGTGAAGCTGCAATAGCCCCAAAAGGGGTTTTTATGGTGGATTCTCCAATTGATTTATATGCCCTATATGAAAGTGCTGTGGCGGATGTAGCAAATCCAGATTTTGATGAAGAACGGCTTGCTGAACCTAAATTCATTATCCGCTATTTTGATGAGAGATTCGGTAAGGATTCTTTGCTGAGAAACATCCAGGAAGTCTCCCCTTTTACCCATAAAAAGGACTATACGAGTGTCCCTTATTTAAAAAATTGCCGATTACGTTTCTACACAGAACCTGATTCTACCTGGTGGCAAGAAAATAGACAGACCCCATATGAGCGCACGAATGCTTATGTCATCCAAGAAGTGGTGAAGGATTTAAAGGCAGAAAATTGGCAGCAGTTGGAGCTAATAGAGACTAAAAATAAAGGTTATCGAACAAATGGTGAGCGCCATCCACATAGTTGGTCTATTGTGGATAGGCAGGAACTAGTAGAATGGATGAATAAGTAACTATAAGATTGGGCTATCTCGGTGGTATTGAATGCTTATCACAGGCTGAATTGGACAAGGAAGAACTAATTTTGCTACAAAAATTGAATCATGAACAGAACTATAATCCTGATACTGACTATTTCATTTGCAAATATTGCAAGTGCGCAAATAGTAACCCAGCGTGATTTTACGATAGGCAAAACGCTTGAGATTAGCTCCACTACTCTGCATGAAAATAGGATAATCAATATTTACTTGCCGCTAGGTTATGAGCAAGATTCCTTAAAGAGTTATCCTACAGTATATCTACTGGACGGCTCCAAAGACGAAGACTTTATTCATATCAGTGGCATAGTACAGTTTTGCTCATTTTCGTGGATAAAAATCATTGAGGAATCAATAGTGGTAGGGATAGGCAATGTGGACAGGAAAAGGGACTTTACTTACCCTTCAAGCATAGAGATAGATCAGAAAGAGTTCCCAAGTTCGGGTAAATCAGCGCAGTTTATTCGTTTCATTGATAATGAGTTACAACCCTTAATTAGAGAGAAATACAGGACAACGAATAGCAAAACCCTGATAGGACAATCCCTTGGAGGATTACTGGCAACAGAAATCTTATTTAACCATCCACAGCTATTTGATCATTATATTATCGTTAGTCCAAGCCTTTGGTGGGACAACGAAAGGTTACTACGCCAAGAATTAAAAGAGTCTCTGAAAGGAAAGTCAGTATATATTGGTGTTGGAAAAGAAGGGGGAACGATGGAGAGGCTTGCCCAGTCTCTATTTTACAAATTGTCCATAGAAAAGAAGAACGAAATGAGATTATTCTTTCAGTACTTTGATAAACAAGACCATGGCGATCCCTTACACTTGGCAGTTTATGATGCTTTCGAAAAACTATTTGAGAAGAAAAAGTGACCACCAAAATTAAACCAAGCCCTCCGTTAATACTCTAACCCTTCTGAAGCAAAACCCAGCAATACATGAAAGACAAATTTTTGCCTGTACTGATCCTTTTGACCATATTAACGATAAGCACTTTTTCCACTGTCACTGCACAAGCTCCCAATATTTTACTGGTAATAGCAGATGACTTGGGAGTGGACTATTGTAATGGTTATCACAACTCTAATCAATTACCCACCACCCCCACGCTAGATGGGCTACGAGCTAATGGAATAACCTTCGAAAATGTATTTTCAACTCCAAAATGTACGCCGTCGAGAGCTACCATTATGAGTGGAAAGTATGGCGTAAAAACGGGCGTACTCGGTACGCCTGGTGATTTAAATACCGTCCACACCTCCATTTTTAAAGCAATAGAAGATGAAACCAATGGCCAGTATGCAGATGCGGTGATTGGCAAGTGGCATATTTCCCAACCTGCTGACCCCTCCCACCCTATAGCGCATGGAGTAGACTATTATATGGGAGTATTATCAGCAGCAGTAGACGATTACTACGCCTGGGAAAGAACTGAAAATGGACAAACTACTATCGACTCCACTTATGCCACCACGGCCTTTACAGATGCTGCTATTGATTGGGTTGCCGAACAGACGCAGCCCTGGTTTTTGTGGCTAGCGCATGTGGCTCCGCACGCGCCATTTCATGTGCCGCCCGATGGGCTGTTTACGATTGATAATACAGAGAATAACCGACGAAAGTACGTTGCCATGATTGAGGCGATGGATCACGAATTGGGGCGACTACTGAGTAGTCTATCTCCTGATGTGTTGCAGAATACCTTGGTTATTTTTATTGGTGATAATGGCACGCCCAATACGGTGCTACAAGATTATCCAGATGGACACGGAAAATCAACGCTTTATCAGGGGGGCATTAGAGTACCCATGATTGCTTCAGGTGCTGGGGTTACCCGAATGGGGGAACGGGAATCTGCGTTAGTTCACATCACCGATATTTATGCCACACTTTTAGAAGCAGTGGGAGCTGATTTGCCCGGTGGTGTATTTAATAGCTTAAGCTTTTATCATTTGCTTAATGATCCGGCTACTGGCGATACTAGGGATTACAATTATTCGGAAATAGAGGAAAATGGGGCAAGTGGTTTTACCATACGAACAGATAGATACAAACTCATCGAATCGCTTGATGATGGTACACAAGAGTTTTATGATCTCCTGCTCGACTCCTTAGAGACCACCGATCTACTCCCCCTAGGTCTTGATGCCAATCAATTAACTATCAAGGCAGACTTAGAGCAAGAGGCCCAACAAGTTCGAACCGCTTGGTCTTGCAGGGATTATATCCAAAACGGCGATGAAGCAGGCATTGACTGTGGGGGGACGTACTGCGACCCTTGTGCTGTCACCAATACTGAAACTATTCTAGCCTTAGACGACATAAACATCTATCCAAATCCAACTACGGACGAACTCCATATTCGTTCCTCTTCCACCAGATTTTCTGTACAGCTGTTAGATGCTTTTGGCAGTATTCATTTTCAAACTACCGCCTCTCAAACACAGCACTTACTACAGTTGAGTAGCTTGCCGCCTGGTATTTATTTTGTAAAGATGGTGGCTGGGAATGGGGATATGTGGGTTACTGAGAAGATAATTAAATTGTAAATTTGGAGAAAACCAATACCATACAATTTGGAAATCATATATGAAGGCCTGCTTGATCGTTTTAAGAGTGCTGTGGATTTTGATCCCTTGGAGCAATTAAACCAAAAGTCACAAGAACGACTGCCAGTAGATTATTTTCAGTTTTACAATTCCCTATCTAGTGTATATTCTTCAAAGATTGAAGGAGAAGAGATTGACTTTGATAGCTTTTTTAAGCATAAGTTCATGAACGTCCAATATCAACCTGATTATACGAAGAAAGCCGATGACCTTTTTAACGCCTATGAATTCATCTACGAAAACGAACTGAACGAAAAGAACATTTTAAAGGCTCATGCGATCCTGAGCAAAAACCTACTGCCAAAAAGTCAAAGAGGATTAATTAGAAACAATCCTATGTTCGTGATCAACGAAGAGGATCGAATAGAATATGTGGCCTGTGCCCCGAATCGTTTGCCATCCGAATTTGAAAAGTTTACAACCGACTTAGAACAGTTACAAAAACAAGAGCTCACCACAACTGAGATTTTTTATTTCGCAGCAATGATTCATCTGGTATTTGTTAAAATCCACCCATTGCAAGATGGAAACGGAAGAACGGCAAGATTGATCGAAAAATGGTTTCTCATCAAAAAAATTGGAAAACAAGCTGCTTCTATCGAACTTGAGAAGAGCTACTACGTCAATAGAAAGGACTATTACAACAATATCAGAAAACTTGGATTAGATTATCAAACGCTAGACTATTCCCAAAGTCTTGACTTTATC